>JAACCT010000055.1 GCA_009937255.1 Dehalococcoidales bacterium | reverse complement strand
AGCAAGCAAAGAAGCAGCAAAGGTTGCTAAAAAAGCAAGCAAAGAAGCAGCAAAGGTTGCTAAAAAAGCAAGCAAAGAAGCAGCAAAAGCAGCTAAAAAAGCAGCTAAAGAGGCTAGTAAAGGAAAGTCGTAAAGACTAGGTTTAAGGTAGGTGCTCATTTAAGAGTACCTACTTCTTTTAATTTTTTTTGGAGCATATATGAAATTATTATTAATCTTAACTATTATCAGTTCATTCTTGTTAGCCTCATTTGAGGCAAGAGCTGAAGCTTCTATTAAGATTGGGTTAGAGTGGAACGATAATGTATCAACTCAAAGTACTGATAATTTTTCTGGTATTTCTGATGTAGCGACTGTATTAGATTTTACCTATGAGAAAGAACTTTTTGATAGAGAAAACCCTCTTGTCTTTTCTTACTCATACTCGCAATCTACCTATGATGATCTCACTGATTTCAATCTAAAATCACATAGTATATTTTTTTATAGAGATTTTAATATATTAGATAAATCTATTAATATATTATATGGTTTCTCAGATACACGACTTGCTGGTAGTAAATTTCTTAATTTGCACACCATTACACCTACCTTGGGACTTGAGTTGTCTTCTGATATGTATATGTCTTCATACTATAATTATATGAATAAAAAGTTTTTTACAGACTCGGGTAGGGACTCTCAAACTAATGCGATTGGCTTTAATTTATTTCTTTTTGATGATAAAGGTTTTTATTTGATTGGTTATAAGTTTGAAAATGAGGATACTAAAAATGAACAATATGATTATGACGCAAATCAATTAAATTTTTCGAGACATCATGAGTTATCTACGCAATCTAAGATTATCATGGGACTGAAGTATTATGATAAAGATTACTTAAAAACAACAATATCTATTTCGGAAAAAAGAAGAGATAGGAATAAATCGCTATATTTTACTAATGAATATATGATCACTGATACTGCTGTTTCAGAATTTACTTATGAATATACTGATTCTAAGTCTAATTTAACCTCGTCAAATTATACAGAAAATACAATTTCATTTGGATTAATATATAGATTTTAAGATTGATAAAGGACATGCCTGAAGACGGACTTAAGCTAGTAGAGTAAAATGCATGTAAATATTTCAACGATATTTCTTAATTAATAATTAATTTCTATTGAACTAATTCAATTTAATGTTAGTATACCCCATATGGGTATATATAAACATCTAATATTTGCAATAACACTATTTATGCTGAGTGATTTAGCTGAGTCAAGACCCGTATCTTGGGCTGGTGGTTCTACTATCATGTATAGGACGAACTCCATGATGTCTTCTTATCTGTTCCATTATTCTCCAACATATAAATATTCAATTGGGGCTGAGTATGTAAATGATAAATATTTCAATAATCACTTTATTAATTTAAGATCAACATATTTACTGGACAGGCATAATACTAAAATTTCTCAGAGAAATATTTACTTAACCGGTGGGATATCCACTAAAACTAATCAAGACTTTTCTTATGGCATACATGGAGACTGGGAAACTAGAAGAATATTCTCATCATTTTCGGTCATTAATAAACATACAAAAGAAAAAAATTATACAGAAAATGAGTTTCAGCTCGGATTAGCACCATATTTAGGCGAGTATAATGATATTCATACATGGGTTATGTTAAAAGCTAAAAAGAACACAATTAACAATGATTGGGAAATATATCCATTCATAAAATTATTCCAAGGAGATTATTTAATAGAGGTTGGCTCTAAGAACTCTCATTGGGATATCCATTTTATAATTAGGTATTAAATAATATAGGAGAGAAATATGTATAAAATATTAGTAATGTTTATGGTATTTACAGTAAGTTCTGTATCTGCAATGGAGAAATCAGGTGGCCATGGTTCTCATAACCATGAAAGTCATAACCATAGCGCCAGTGAAAGCGCAAATGGCTCAGACATAGCATTCCCAGAAAAGATGTTCAGTGAATTTATATCTGATCTTGCGAATGTACAAATTGTCATTGTTGATGTAAATGGGATGGTCTGTGATTTTTGTGCAAGAGGGATAGAAAAAGTATTATACACAGATGATGCTGTTACAAAAGTTAGGGTGAGCCTAGAACTTGGTAAAGTTCTCATAGCATATGTATCCTCTAAGAAAGTTGATTTTGAAGAGATAAAAAATATATTCTTATCTAATGGACAAAATGCGACTGGATATATTATAAAAAAAATATAACTTATGAAAACTAGAGAAAAAACATCAAACATAGGGCTCTTTACGCTTTTGGCATCATCATCGACATTGATATGTTGTGCTTTGCCAGCTCTGTTTGTTGCACTTGGTGCTGGCGCAACATTTGCCTCGATTGTTAGTGTCTTTCCTCAGTTAATTATTATTTCAAAATATAAAATATATATATCGCTATTTACATTGGTTGTATTAGTACTTGCTGGTTTTTTAATTAAAAAAGCTCAGCTTCGACCCTGTCCTATTGATCCAGATTTACGAGAAGCATGTATTACAACTAGGAAAAGGTCGATGACCTTGTATAATATTTCTTTAACAATATTTATATTTGCAAGTTT
>JAACCT010000054.1 GCA_009937255.1 Dehalococcoidales bacterium | reverse complement strand
TTTGACATAAATTTTTTAAGTAATTTTCTAAAAAAAATGAAAGGGGAGAAAATTGAATCATCCAAAGAATTTGATGTATACATCTGAGCATGAGTGGGTTGAAATAGATGGCAAGATTGCTACTATAGGAATTACAGATTTTGCACAGAGTGAATTAGGCGATATTATTTTCTTAGAGTTTCCAAATGTAAATGAAAGTTTTAACAATGGAGATATCTTTGGTACTATTGAAGCAGTAAAAACTGTCTCAGATATGTATATGCCACTAACAGGAAAAGTTATAGAAATAAATGAAGATTTAAATGATACTCCAGAGGAAGTCAATGAAGATCCATATAAAAATGGCTGGATGGTTAAAATTGAATTAGAAGATAATGCAGATCAATCTAAATTAATTGATGCAGAATCCTATATTGAATTGATTGGATAAAAATGCTAATTAACTTAGATGATTTCTCTAGAATGTTAAAAATCGAAAGAAATTATTCTGATAATACTATCAGTGCATATCTATCTGATTTAAAATCTTTTAATGTATTCTTAGAAAAAAATAAAATTAGCTTTAAAGATGTCATTGTTGAAGATAAACATACAAAGAATTTTTTTAGACATCTCTCAAAGAAAAAATTATCCCCTAGATCAGTAAAAAGGAAATTCTCTTCCCTCTCTTCATATTTTATATTTTTACTAGATAAAAAAATTATTAAAAACAATCCATTAAATGGCATATTTACTCCTAAAGTACCAAAAGCTTTACCAGAAATACTAACTATAGATGAAATAAATAAAGTATTTTTTGAGTCAGAAAACACGGATAATGAACTATTAGGGCTTAGAGATAGATGTATTCTTGAAATGTTATATTCTTCTGGATTAAGAGTAAGCGAATTATGTAATCTTAAAATTAATAATATACAATTTGATTTAGATCTTATTCGTTTTTTTGGTAAAGGCAATAAAGAGAGAATGATTCCACTTACTTATTATGCAAGACGATGGCTAGAAAGATACTTAACTCAGTCACGAAGAATATTATCTGAACGCTCAGTAAAAGGAAAAAGCTTTGTTTTTTTAAGTAATAATGGACTACCATTAACTCGAGCTGCAATTTGGCAATCTGTAAAAAAGTATATTGATAAAGCTGGTATTCCCAAAGATATATCTCCACATACTTTTAGACATTCATTTGCAACACATTTAATTGATGGTGGAGCAAACTTAGTAGAAGTACAAGCGCTTCTTGGTCATGCAGATATATCGACTACAGAAATTTATACCCACTTATCGCGAGAATTTATTGAAAGTGAATATATGAAAGCTTTTCAAAAGGATAAGAATTAACTATTTTTTGATATGGGAATAGCAAGCGCACCACTAGAAATGCAATTGATAGTAATGCCATGTATCTTGTTTGCACTTACGTTTCATGAGTACGCTCATGCTCGAGTAGCATACTATTTAGGTGATTATACAGCATATTATCAAGATAGAATGAATCTGAATCCACTTAGTCATTTAGATCCTATTGGAACAATGGCATTATATTTTTTAGGATTTGGTTGGGCTAAACCTGTACCTGTAAATATGCGCAATCTTTCTAATCCTAGAAAAGATATGATGTTGATTGCAATTGCAGGTCCTGCTTCTAATATCTTTTTGGCAACTATAGGTTCTATCTTATTAAGATTTTCAATGATTGCTCCTTTTAATATTCCAGAATTATTTAGCAGTGCGATGATATTCTTTGTATTTATAAATATTGTTTTAGCCTTATTTAATCTTATTCCAATTGCTCCACTAGACGGATCAAGGATATTGCCTTTATTCATTAGAGATCCTCGAACATTGTACCAGATTGAATACTATGGTCCACGCGTGCTTATGGGGTTAGTATTGCTGTCATTAGTTGGAGGATTAAGCATTTTTAGTGTTATTATATTTGAGCCAGCAAAGTTGATCTTCAATTTACTAACTGGCATAAATCTGGTTTGATAAATTTTTTTACAATAGTTGGACCTACCGGTATAGGCAAAACAAGCTTATCAATAAAATTAGCTAAAAAATTAAATAGTGAAATCATTGGTTTAGATTCAAGACAAATTTATAAAATGATACCTATTGGTACTGCTCAACCATCTCAACGAGAGCTAAGTAGCGTTGCACATCATTTGATTGGAATAAAAGAGCTAAGTGATACAGTATCTGCAGGTGAGTATGTTGAACTAGTAGATAAAAAGATTGCAGAAATTTTAGATCAAAAGAAAATTCCTATTCTATGTGGAGGTACCGGACTATACTTAAAGTCATTAGTAGAGGGTATTTTTACTGGAAGTCAGACAGATCGTAGCATCAGATCTTTTCTTGAAAAAGAGTATAATAGTGGAAAATCAGACACCCTTTATAAAGAGTTATCCTCTATTGATCCTGAATACTCTAAAAAAGTTCATCCTAATAATAAAAGAAGGCTCATAAGGGCTCTTGAGATTTATAAGATTACAGGAAAGAATATGACTGATAATTTTAAATCTGATAATAAGAAAAGTAATTTTTATAAAAACTTTCATACTGTTTATCTCCGAATGTCAAGACAGACGCTAGAAAAGAGAATTTATCAAAGAACTTTATCTATGATGGAAAGCGGTATGATAGAAGAAGTTAAATTTATTAAAGATAAGAATTATGATATCAAGCATATAGACTACATAGGATTTAGTGAGATATCATCATATTTAGATAAAGAAATATCTAGAGAAGATACCATAGAAAGAATTCATATTCGTACAAGACAATATGCAAAAAGACAGATGAAATGGTTTGACAATCAAAGCTTTGATAATGTGTTTGAAATGGACACCACTAACGTTAACGATATAGTTGATAAATTAGTTGAAATGAACTAAGTTTCCCAGAATTGGAGAAAAATTTATGCTAAAAAGCAAACATCTTATCGGTCTAGAAAATTTTCCAACTTCTGATTTGAATAAAATAATTGACACTTCATTTAAATTCAAAGAAATCCTAGAAAGCCCAGAACGAAAAGCAATCTTATTAAAGGGTAAAACTATTGTTAATATGTTTTTCGAAAATTCTACAAGAACAAAAATTAGTTTTACGCTAGCTGAAAAAAGGCTGGGGGCAGATAGTATTAATTTTTCTTCCTCAACAAGTAGTGTGAAAAAGGGAGAGACTCTAAAAGATACAATCCAAAATATTGATGCAATGAAAATAGATGGAGCTGTTATTAGGCATGGACATCCTGGATCAGCGTTAAAATTAACTGATTATATAGATGGGGCTGTTATTAACGCAGGAGATGGATCTCACGAACATCCTACGCAAGCTATCCTAGACATGGTAACTCTAAAAGAGAAATTTGGTAAGATAAAAAATTTAAAAGTAGGTATCATAGGTGATATTCTAAATAGTAGAGTAGCAAGGAGTGATAT
>JAACCT010000053.1 GCA_009937255.1 Dehalococcoidales bacterium | reverse complement strand
TTTTAGTAGGAGTTGGTTTTGGTATTTTAGTAGGAGTTGGTTTTGGTATTTTAGTAGCGATAGTTTGCTTGGCAAAAGTTTTATCAGGATCTGAATTAATACATGCCATTTTTGTGCATGCAAGATTTCCATTTATACATCTGCATTTATTACAAAAATTATTACCAGTATCGTTACCTGCCCATACTTCAATAACTTTTTCGCCACCATTTAAGGTACAAGATGATTCTTCATTTATTTTATAATCAGAATTTTCAACTATTATTGAGTCTGGTTCTGATATATTTTGTGCATCAGTATTATATATTTTATCAGTAGCTGAGCATGATAAAAACATAAGCATTGATATTAAAAAAACGTACTTCATATAATTATTTTATATCAGAAAAATTATAAAAAATATAAATTTTTTAAATGTCAGATAAATAGTTATAAGACAAAACAAAAAGTATAAAATTTGAAAATAATATATAGAATAAAATTACACCAAAATTTAGGAGAAACGCATGCGTGGAATAGCTTTTAAAGGTAACAGTATAGCTGAAACTATTGACTATCCTGATATTTCTCCCAGTTCAGAACAAGTTCTTATTAAATTAAAGTCTTCTGGATTATGTGGTTCAGATTTTATGAGATATAAAGCAAATGTACCAAATGAACATAATGGAGAATTAAGGAGACCTGGGCATGAACCTTGCGGTGAAATAGTAGAGATTGGTAAAGATGTAACAGGATTAAAAGTAGGAGATAGAATTATTCAACATCACTATGAAGGATGCAGACAGTGTAATTATTGTCTCACAGGATGGCAACAGCTATGTGAAGTAACTGATAAACAAGAATATTATGGTGGAACTATGCATGGCGGTCATGGAGATTATATGGTTGCTCATCAATCTACTTGTGTTATTTTACCTGATGAACTTTCATTTGAAACAGGAGCCTATCTTGCTTGCGGTGCTTCTACCGCATTTCAGGCATTAAAAAAATTACAAATTTCAGGATTAGAAACTTTAGCTATATTTGGGCAAGGTCCTGTTGGTCTAGCTGCTACGATGTTTGGAATAGAAATGGGGGCAAGAATTATTGCAGTTGATATTTCAGAAGAAAGATTAAAAATGGCAAAATCTTCTGGGGCGTGGCAAACAGTAAATGCAAATAATGGAGACTCTGTAGCTCAGATAAAAGAACTAACAAATGGTCTTGGAGCACACTCAACTTTAGAAGCAGCAGGTTTAGCTACTACAAGAGTTGATGCAGTCGAATCCACAAGAGTTTTCGGTAAAACATGTCTTGTAGGAGAAGGAGGAGAAGTAACTTTTAAGCCTACTCCTCATATTATTCATAGACATCTTACTATGTTAGGTTCATGGACATTTTCAACATTTGGTTTAGCAGAAGCAGCAGAATTTACATCTGAAAGAAAAATCCCTTTAGAATCAGTTATTACTTCCAGATCTAATATAGAAGAAGCACCTTCAGCCTATAAAAAATTTTCAAAAGGACCTCCTGGTAAATTTGTTATTAATTGGGATTAGAGCGCTCTAATGTTAATAAATATTTCTTTTTATCAAGTCCTCCTCCATAGCCAGCAAGATCACCTGAGCTGGAAATTATTCTATGACATGGAACAATTATAGAAATAGGATTTTTATTGTTAGCATTCCCTACTGCTCTATAAGATTTAGGATTATTAATCTTTTCTGCAATATATTTATAGCTTGTAGTATTTCCATAATGTATTTTTCTTAATTGATTCCATACTTTTTTTTGAAAATTAGTTCCATATATAAAATCTAAAGGGATATCGAATTTTTTTCTATCTCCTCTAAAATACTCAGAAAGTTGTTTTTTTGTTTTTTCTAAAATTTTATTAGATTTATTTATCAATTTATTATTTAAGAAATTATTATCATTAAGATCAAATTTTAATAAAAGAAGTTTTTGATCATTAGAAATTAGGTATAAAAGTCCGACAGGTGAATCATAAATGACTTTATATAAATTCATAATTAATAAACGGCTTCTTTTATTTGAATAGCTATTTCTCTAGTCGAATCTACAAGAAAATCTATTTCATTGGTAGTCATTAATGTATTTAAAGCACCTGCATTTTTAACTTGTAGTAGAATTCCTTTATTACGTAAATAAGCAAAAAATACTTTTGCTATGTCTGAATTATTATTAATAAAAGATCTATAATCTGTAATTTTATTTTCATTAAAATTTATACCAAATAATGAAGCATAACCTGTAACTTGAACAGGTAAATCAATCTCATCAAAAACAGATCTCAATTGTTTTCTTAATTCTTCACCTAAGTTGTTCATACTTATAAAATCATTCTGTTTCAAATTATTCATAACAGTTACTCCAGCTTCCATTGTTAGTGGATTACCATTGAAGGTTCCAGCATGTGCAATGTCAAAGTTTTTACTTGTAGGATCAAATAAATCCATAATTTCATCTTTTCCTCCAAATGCTCCGATAGGAAGTCCACCTCCGATAACTTTTCCCAAAGTAGTCATATCAGGAATTATATTAAAAGCTTCTTGAGCACCTCCATTTGAGACTCTAAAACTTTGAATTTCATCAAAAATTAATACTATATTTAATTCTGTTGTAATATCTCTTATAAACTGTAAAAATTCTAAATCTAAAGGGAGATAACCAAAATTTGAAATAATTGGTTCTAATATAATGCATGATAGATCATCTTTATATTTATTTATAAGTTCTTTCGTTTTTTCTATGTCATTATAAGGCATCACAATGACATCTTCTAAAATACTCTTAGGTTGAGAGCTATACTCAGAAATTCCAGGATGGGTACTTTCATTTAATTCACTTTTTTTAGGATAAACACTCACTGAAACGTGATCATGAGTTCCATGATATCCTCCTTCAAATTTAGCGATTTTGGTTTTTCTTGTATAAGATCTAGCTGCCATAATTGCCATCATTGTGGCTTCTGTTCCTGAATTTGTAAATCTAATTTTTTCTATTGAAGGAATTCTATTAACTAGTATGTCAGCTAGTTTAAATTGTCCATCAGTTGGAGCACTATAAACAGTTCCTTCTTTAATTTGATTTGATAATGTTCTTACGATTTCAGGATGAGCATGACCCAAGATAAGAGTTGTAGCATTTAACATAAAATCTAAATAATTATTTCCGTCTATGTCATGAATATTAAGGCCACTGGCATTTTTTACAAAAAAAGGATACGGATCCATCCACTGTGTAGTTCTTGTATTACCACCAGGCATAACATCTTGAGAAGTTTGATGCTTTATATAGGAATTTTTAGTTTTATTAATATATTTTTCATTCTCTAAATCAAGCAGATTTTTTAATTTCTCATTCATATATAACTCAAAAATATTATGTTAGTTTGAAAATATTATATGATAAATAAAAAAATTGAATTAATATAAACTTTGTAGTTTCTGAAATTTATAAGTATTTATATAAAAATTAAAAAAATATAATTGGAGGTAAACCATGCCTTATGGTGGTAATGACTGGCTAGAAATAACAAAAGAAGAAATCATTGAACCAGGACTTCCTATCTGTGATCCTCACCATCATTATTGGGACTTAAGAGTTGAGAGAACTCCATATGGAAGATATTTATTGCATGAGTTGCTGAATGATATTAACGATCATAATATAACATCTACTGTTTTTATTGAGGCTAGAGCTATGTATAGTGCTGATTTAGAAAAAAATTATAGACCAGTTGGAGAAGTAGAATTTGTAGAAGGTTTATCTGCAGCAAGTGCTAGTGGAATATATGGTAAAAGTAGAGCTTCTGCTTCAATCATTGGACATGCAAACTTAAATTTAGGAAATAAAGTTGAACCTATTTTAGAATCTTTGCTGGAGGCTAGTCCTAGAAGATTCAAAGGTATAAGACATATTGTAGCTTGGGATGATGATAAAAAAGTAGATTCAATCCCTGTTTATAATCTAGAAGAGCAAATGAGTACCAAAAATTTTATAGACGGTGCAAAAGTGTTAAGTAAAATGGGTTTATCCTTTGATTCTTGGATGTATTTTCATCAATTACCTCAATTATTAAATCTTGCAAAAGAAGTACCTGACCTTCCAATTATTGTCGATCATATTGGTGGAATTTTATTAATAGGTGAATATGCTAATAAAAAAGAAGAGATATTGAAAATCTGGGAAAAGAATATTTCAGATCTTTCTGAATGTCCTAACGTTGAAATTAAGCTTGGAGGGCTTGGAATGCCAATAACTGGACATGATTGGCACTTAAGAAATACACCTGTAGGATCAGAAGAATTAGCTAATCAAATGAAATATTACTTAGATTATTGTATAGAAAAATTTGGACCTCAAAGAGGAATGTTTGAATCTAACTTTCCGGTTGATAAAGTTTCATTTAGTTATAATGTCCTCTACAACGCATTTAAAAGATATTCAAAAAACTACTCGAAATCTGAAAGAGCTGCAATGTTTCATGACAATGCAATTAGATTCTATAAAGTAGAAGAATTATAGAAAGATAATAAAATGGAATATAATAAAATTCTTGAAAAAATAAAATCAAACGAAGCTGCAGTAGGCTTAAATCTTGCACTAAATTCTCCACATTTAATAGAATTTTTTGGATCTCTTGGATTTGACTGGGTATTTATTGACTGCGAACATGGTTCTATGACTGATTCTGAAGCAGAAAATATGATAAGAGCTGCTGAATTATATGGTATGGCATCAGTTGTTAGGGTACCTGGAAATGAACCTCATATTATTTTAAAAATGCTTGATGCAGGAGCAAAAGGCATTGTAGTACCGCATGTGGATACAGTTGAAGATGCTATCAAAGCTAGGGATGCAGCTAAATATCCTCCTTTAGGTAAAAGAGGTTCTAACTATGGAACGGGTAGATATAATAATTATGGATCCTTAATTAAAAATACAAAAGAATATTATGATTTTGCAAATAAAAATACTATTCTTTTTGCACTGATTGAATCTGAAGAATCTGTAGAAAATATAGATGATATACTAGAAATAGAGGGAATAGATGCAACTTGGCTTGGTCCTTCAGATATGGCTCTTTCTATGGGTCTTCCTGATAAAGATCATGTTAAAGAACATTTAGATTTAGTTGTAAAAAAAACAATTGAAAGAAAAAAAATAGCTGCTGCAACTCATTCCGGGCCTGATCAATTTGATGAATATAAACATTTTTTTAATTTAGGCGCGAAGGTTTTGTCTATTACATCCCTTTCGTTACTAAAGGAATCAGCTTTAAATTGGCAGAAAAAAATTAGACAATTAAAATAACATGTCGAAAACTCAAGAAATAATTTCTGTAAAAAATTTAGTAAAAAAATACGATAATTTTACAGCTGTAAATGGTATAGATTTTAAAGTTTCCAAAGGTGAAATCTTTGGACTACTGGGGCCAAATGGTGCTGGTAAGACTACTACTGTAGAAATTTTAGAAGGCTTAAGAAAACCATCCTCTGGGTATACTGAAATTGATGGTATAGATGTAGCTAAAAATACTAAAGAAGTAAAAAAAATTATTGGAGTTCAATTACAAGAATGTTCATTCTTCGATAAACTCAATCTATTTGAAATAGTTGAAATGTTTTCAGTATTTTACTCTTCAAAACCTAATATAGAGAAAATTTTAGATAACGTTGGTTTACTGGAAAAAAGAAAGTCTTATTATAAAACTCTTTCTGGAGGACAAAAACAAAGATTATCAATTGCAGTAGCATTAGTTAACGATCCTAAAGTGCTGTTTTTAGATGAACCTACTACTGGTTTGGATCCTCAAGCTAGAAGAAATATGTGGGACTTGATTGCTGAAATAAGAAATAAAGGAAAAACTATAATCATAACAACTCATTATATGGAAGAAGCTGAAAAGTTATGTGACAGAGTTGCAATTATTGACTCCGGGCGAATAGTAAAAATCGATACTCCTAAAAAGTTAATTAGAGAGTTAATAGATTCAGGATTTAAGGTAGAAAAAAAATCTCAAGATGCAACTTTGGAAGATGTTTTCATCAACTTAACTGGAAAAAGCTTAAGAGAAAAATAATGAAAATTTATTTAATAATTGCCAAATCTACAATAAAAATGTACTTCAGAAGAACTCAATCTTTATTTTGGTCTTTATTTTTCCCTGTAGTTATGATGCTGGGTATAGGATTTTTCGGTTTTGGTCAGTTTACTGCTCCTAAATTAGGGATTGTAAATTATTCAAATAATTCTGAATCAACTATTTTTTTAGAAGAGTTTTCCAAAAAAGATTATTTAGAAATTCAGTTAGTTTCTGCATCAGATATTGAAAAGTCTATTTTAGAAGGAAAAATAGATTCTGTAATGATAATTCCTAGTGACTTTACATTAGAATCACCAAGCTTAGAAATTTCATATGAAAAATCTAAAGAAAATATTGCCTTAGAATTCTATGATATTAGTCAAATGATTATTTCAAATATATTAAGTGAAGATAAGACAGATAAAAAGATTATTTTAAAAGAACAAATATTTGAAAATGAATATCAAGGTTATAAAGGTTTTTTAGTTCCAGGGATTGTAGCTCTATCAATAATGCAAAGCGGTATATTAGGTGTTGTTTTCACATTGATAAGTTATAAAACTCAAGGTGTTTTGAAAAGATTACAAGCAACTCCTATAGATCCTTCACATTTTCTAATAGGTCAGATGATAAGTAGATTATTAATTATAGTTATTCAAACATTTGTTTTGTTCTTTATAGGAATAGTAATATTAAATATTGATATAGCCCTAGGAAATATTTTTGCTTGGATAAATATAATTATATTTTCTGTACTAGGATCTATTTTATTTTTGTTTATAGGATTAGCAATTTCAGGGGCATCACCTAACGAGGACTATGCAGCTCCAATAGCAAACTTGATAACTTTCCCCATGATGTTTTTATCAGGAGTATTTTTTGATACTGATGTACTACCTGGATGGTTAAGTAATATTACTAATAATCTTCCACTTTCACCTTTAGTAAGCTCTTTAAGAGAGTCTGCTTTATATGGAACAAGCACTATAGAGTTACTACCCGAGCTAATGACAATGATAGTTTGGATAATAATTGCTTTTGTTATAGGAATAAAAACATTTAAATGGGAATAAAACTACTATTTTTCTAAATCTCTCTTAGTTATATAAGGTTTTATTAAATCTATAATTTTTTCTAAAGTTTTTTCAGGATTATCATATGAAGTATCAACTTCTACTTTAGGACCAATATTACTCTTATCAACAAAATGTTTGTAATCATGCATTACATCTCTTATATCTTTTTTTATCAGAGGACTATTAGAATGATCTGGATTATCTTTTAATAGTTCCATTCTTTCTTCAATTACTGAAACTTCAGCCTTCATATGGATAGTTATTATTTGATCACTAGTAATTTGTTTAATCCTATTTTCAATACCATCGAAAACTACATTTTTCCTATCAAATATTTCACCATCTAAACCATAATCAAAATATCTTCTAGCTAATACAGCTTCCTCAATATGAAAACCTACGGTCAAATCATCTCTTTGGAAATAATGATGCAGATGGTAATACATATGGTATCTTTGATACATTTCTTTTAGCTTTGGAGATAAATTTAAAATTTGTTTTTGTTCTTCCAAAGTTGTATCATCTGGATGTCCTGAAGAATGTGGAAATTTCATATGATCATGCATTAGTCCTGCATAAAAAGGAGTTCCAGTATATTCTAATTTCCAACCTTTAAGCATGTTTGCTATTGTAGTTGTTCCTACATATTCTATTCCTACTAAAATAATTTTCATTTAAGTTCCCTAAGATAATTTGATCATTTTTGTTGAGTATATAAAGCGGATAAAAAAAATCAACTAACTAATTATTTCATGACACTTATATTTATTATTGATAACTTTAAATAATAAATATAAAAGTGAAAATGAAAAATATAAAACAAATTGCTTTAGTTACTGGTTCTTCGAGAGGTATAGGAAAATCTATTGCTATTAATTTTGCTCAAAATAAAATTGATGTTGTATTAACAGGAAGAAACGAAGATAAATTAATTGACATTAATAATCAATTGCAAAATTACGGTGTAAATTCTTCTTACATATCAGCAGATCTTTCAGAAGAAAAAGGAATATATAAAATAATTAATTATCTAAAAGATTCTCAAATAGATATAAATATACTAATTAATAATGCAGCAATCATACATGAAAAAATTGATTTAATAGATTTTGATATGGAAAAATGGGTAGAAGTTATCAACGTTAATCTTATTAATACAGTTAAATTAACAAAATTAATTTTACCTTTTATGATTAAAAATAAATATGTAAAGATAATAAATATATCATCTATAGGTGGTAGAAAAGGAGCAGCGGGAAGAACTGCATATAGGATAACTAAAGCTGGCTTAATCAGTTTTACAGAATCACTTGCTGCTGAAATAAAAAAATACAATATAGACGTAAATTGTGTATGCCCTGGACAAGTAATAACAGAAGGATATATAGAAGCTTTTGGTGAAGAATCCGTTAAAAATAAAACCATGATCAAACCTTCTGAAATTGCAGATGTATGTAGATTTCTTGTAAGTTCAGAATCTTCATCAATAACAGGTTCAATTATTGACGCTTTTGGATCTTCAAATCCTCTCTTTATTTAAAAAAATCTAATTTTAATAATAAAGCGATATTATAATTTTTCATAAGTTTTGATGTTAATTCTTTACTTGTTCTATTTATATTGTTTATTTTCATAAAAATTTTCCTTTAGAATAATATAGTTATAAAAATAAATATGATTAAAATTAAACTATTAAAAAATAAATTTATATGAATAATAAACTAAATATATTAATTTCATCACAAAAATCTAAAATATCAAAAGTATTGACAGAATGTCTACAGGAACACAATATAAGATATTTTGAAATAGATGATTTAGATTTTTCTTCATCAAATTCAATAGAGAAAATTTTTGATGGTATAGATCTATATATTCATATAGGATATGAAGGATTTAAAAGTAAAGATCCAATGAAAATGATAGATTACCATACTAGATTAACTTATGATCTTCTATTTGCAGCAGGAAGAAAAAATGTACCAAGAGTATTTTCAATTTCAACTTTAGAGTTATTTGAAAATTATGAGTCAAATCTTACTATTACAGAAAATTGGAATACAGATTTTTCAGTTAAAAAAATTGAGTTACTTTGTTCTCACTTATCAGAAAATGTATGTAAAGAATTTGCTAGAGATAAAGTTTTTGAAGTCATAAATTTAAGAATTGGAGATTTATTCATTGAGAATAGTTCATTTCTTTCTAAAAGTAATTTGAAAAATAATATATTAAATTTGCTAGAATTTGATTTTTCTTCACAAGAGAAAAAGAAATCAGAAAATGTTGCTTTTATTTCCGCAAGAAAAACAGGAGCTAATTGGTTAAATTTACATCTACAAGATTCATTTAAGGGTCAAAAATATTTGACAACAAAAATAGAAAATTTATTTAATAATAAAGGCCAATCATGAAAATACTAATACTGGGTGGTACAGGAATGCTTGGTCCGTGGGTAGTAAAAGCATTAAAAGACAAACACCAGATTTTATTAACAGATATCAAAGAACCACCTAAACAATATCAAGGAGATTTTTTAAAACTAAGTGTTGATGATTTAGATGGTGTTATAAAAGCTGCAGAAGGTATGGATTGTATAGTTAATTTAGCTGTTTTAAGACATGATAGAAAATTAGCATTTGATGTATCTACAAAAGGTAATTACAGTATCATGGAAGCTGCAAAACAAAATAATATAAAAAGAGTTATAAATACAGGTCCTCATTTTCAACTAGTTGGTCCATCGTATGAAGAATGGGATCATAACTTAAACCCAGATATGCCTGCTCAACCTGGAACTAGACTTTATGCAATTAGTAAATATTTAGGGCAAGAAATATGTAAAAAATATTCAGATCAATATGGTATAAAAGTTTTAACATTACTTTATTACAATATGAGGCATCATTTAGATCTTACAACTCCAGATTTTGAACCAGCAGAAATGAGTACTGATATGACTCCATTTACTACTTCATGGATAGATTGTGGAGAAGCAATAAGATGTGCAGTAGAGGTTGCAGAAGATAAACTAGCTAGTAATTTAGAAACCTTTTTTATTACACCAAACCTTCCTCACAAAAAATTTAATAGTGAAAAAACTTATAATATTTTAGGATGGAAGCCTAGATATTCTCTAGAAAGATTATGGAATAAAGAAATAATTAAATCTAATAATCATTTAGAAGATTCATACTAGATTTCTTTTACAATTTGAACTAATCTTCCTATAATTCTTACTTTTTCCGTAGCTAAACTTCCTTTAGAATTATGAAAGCTAACATAGTTTTTATTATCAGTATGAATTTTTGCAACGGTGTATCCTTCAGAGCATAAGCAGGCAAATTCATCATCAAAAGAAGGTCTATTGTATCTAATTTGTTGCCCTTTACAGATATTACAAATTTGTTTATCGGAATCTGGAAGTATTTCTAATATCCAATGAGTTGCATCAACAATTCTTTTTTTAAAAGTTTCATCAGTTAGTGCAGAATTACCCCAATCTAAATTAACATAAACTCTATCTCCTTTCCTAATTTCAGGAGCATTATAATCATCTTCTATGAAAATACCTAAAACATCTGAGTTAGATAGTATTTTAGGATCCCAATATGCATAAAGAAGAGGTATCAAAGGTTCATCCGTTTTAAGTAATTTATCTAATTCTGAAAAGCTATAAACGGGAACTTCGACAGGCAATTTTGACACTACG
>JAACCT010000052.1 GCA_009937255.1 Dehalococcoidales bacterium | reverse complement strand
TGGTGGGCGATGAGGGACTCGAACCCCCGACCCCCTCGGTGTAAACGAGGTGCTCTAGCCAACTGAGCTAATCGCCCTTAATAAATATAATTTTATCAGTTATATAGAAAATTGAATTATATTAAAGAATATTTTTATAGCAAAATTAATATATGAAGATATAATTTGAGCATATATTTAATAAAAAAAAATGAATTCATTTAAGATAAAAAACATAAGCGCATTTTCTATAAGCTTAGGAGGAAGTTCTTCTTATTGGGAAAACTATAAAAATGATCAAAATTCTCTACAAACAGCTAGATTTGTAATGAAAAAAGGGTGGCAAACTGTTTATGCAAATAATGTAGAAAGTGTAATCATTAGGGTTGAACTTGATGATGGAACTATAGGATGGGGTGAACCGAATACTCCTATTGCTCCAGAAGTTGTTACTTTATTAGTAAACAAAGTAGTATCTGAAATAGTTATAGATAAAGAATTCAAAAATATACAAGAAGTTTCTTCGTTTATTTATAAATTGCAAAGTGGAAGAGGCTACTTTGCAGGATACTGGCAAGATGTTATTGCGGCCATAGATATTGCTATTTGGGATGCGATAGGGAAAAGAGATAAATTTAGAGTTTTTGAGAAAATTAATTTTAGTCCACAAAATACCTTTCCTGTCTATTTATCTGGATTAAGACAAAGTTCATTAAAGAAAAGGAAAGAAAAATTAATTTCTATGATGGATGATGGCCTTCAAGGAGTAAAGATTTTTTTGAATGGTGAAATATCAGAATGTATTAATGAAATTAAGGAATTGAAGAAATCTGCATATAACATAAAAGATTTTATGGTAGATATGCTTTGGTCATGTGATTATGAAACGGCAAAGAATTTAAAGTTAATTTTAGAAGAGCTAGAAGTTAAATTCTTAGAATGTCCCTTACAACCAGAAGACTTGAAAGGGCATATTGATTTAGTAAAAGAAAAAGGTACTAAGATTGCTATAGGGGAGCATTTTAGATCTAAAATACAAATTTTAGAATGGTTGAAAAACAAAGCATTAGACATTTTTCAACCAGATATCGGTAGAACTGGAATAACAGGCTTTGTTGATATGAAAAAAGAATGTGATAAATATGCTATCCCTATTACCATTCATATGGGCAACGGATTATCTGTTTTTCAAGCGGCTACTTTATCTTGTGCAGCATCGTATAGTCAGACATTCCTACAAGAATTTCAAGAAGGATTAGCAAACCAATTTATTGAAAATAATAATTCTACATTGAAATATAAACAAGGAAATATAATGAGCTCAACCTTATACGGTATTGGAGTGAACGATAAAGAAATTTACGATTTAATAGAGAAAAAAGGGTTAAAAAATTAGAAAAAATTATGTTCCAATCGATCTAAAATTCTATCAGCCTCAATCATATCAAAATCATCTAACTTCTTAAAAGGTTCACGAGATATATTTGTTCTTATAATTCCTCTTTTCCAAAAAAAGTATTTATAAGCACTGACGCTATACATAAACTCAAAATTTAAAGCTTCTAACATTTTATTCCATATTTCAATTGCATCAGTATTGACTTCATTCTCTTTGGATAAAATCAAGCTATCCCATAGAACTCTATGAGCTTCTAGCATATGTCCTGATGGCATAATACCATTTGAACCTCTTCTGTATTCATCAATTATGAACCTTCCTCCAGCACCTCCCATTATAGATTTTAGATTTTCCTTACAATTATTTTTTATAATTGTATGTACTTGAGATGAGTTTACACTCTCTTCTTTTAAGAAGCTAACATTATCTATTTCATTTATAATTTTAATCAATATGTTATTTGGAACAGTAGGTCCTGCTGGAAGCTTATTATTTTGAATCCATATATCACATTTAATTCCATTAGATAATTCTTCATAAAATTTATAAAAGTCTTTTTCAGAAGCGTATCCCATCGGTGGCATTGCCATAATGGATGAAATTCCAAGTTGTTCTGCAAATTTTGAACGTTCTAGAACATGTTCAGTTGACGAACTTGTTACTCCAGCTATGATTGGAATTTTTCCTTCGGTAACTTTTATTGCTTCTTCTAATATTTGATTTTTTTCAGTATCAGATAATTTTGATGCCTCAGAGACATTAACCGGCAATAAAATTCCGTCTGTTTTTTTATCTATAAAATATTCTATAGAATTTCTCAAAGATTTAAAATCAATTGACTTATCTTCATTAAATGGAGTAACTGGTATGCTATATATTCCTGAGTAATTTATCGAGGTCAAATGATTTTCCTTAAAAAACTTATGCTATGCTTTATGTATATTCTTACATTATAAATAAAATGATTACAGATATTAAAGATATTTTAGTTGGACATTGGACAGATTTAGATAATAAAACGGGATGTACAGCATTAATTTCTAAGAATCCCCTTGTTGCTTCTTGTGATATTCGAGGGGGAGCTCCAGGAACAAGAGATATAGCTCTACTTGATCCTTTGGCTACTGCTCAAAGTATTAACGGCATCCTTTTATCAGGAGGCAGTGCGTTTGGATTAGATGCTACAAGTGGTGTAGTTAAGTTTTTAGAGGACCAAAAAATAGGTTTAAAATTTGCGAACTATCATCCCATACCATTAGTTCCTTCTGCTGTTATATTTGACCTTTCTGTCGGCTCTAGTGAAGTAAAACCTAGACTAGAAGAAGGTTATATTGCAGCTAAAAATGCAACAAAAAAGCTCATATTGGGTAATGTAGGAGTTGGAACAGGATGTACAGTTGGAAAAATATTAGGTACTAAATATGCAATGAGAGGAGGAATAGGCTCTCACACAATAGTTTTTAATGATGGAGTTATGGTTTCTTCTTTAGTCGCAGTAAATTCTCTTGGATCTATATATGATCCAGATACTTCAGAAATTTTAGCTGGTCCAAATAAAAAAGGACAAATACTTGATACTATTGATTTATTACTTAAATCTACAACTCCAAAAACAAGATTAGAAAATACAACTATTGGAATAGTTGCAACTAATGCTTCAATTTCAAAGTTAGATTGTAAAAAATTAGCCATGGGAGCTAATGATGGGCTAGCTATGTCTGTACGCCCTTCACATACTTCAAGTGATGGAGACTTATTTTTTGGAATAAGTACTTCTGAAAAAGAAACTAAAATTTCTATTGAACAACTTTATGCTGCATCAGTAAGATCTACTTATAAAGCAATTATAAACGCTATAAAAATTACTAATAAATAAATTTTAAAATTTCTTTTACTTAGTTTCTATTGGTAGTTCAGAGTTTCCCCATTCAATCCAAGAACCATCATAAACTTTTACATTTTCATATCCTAATAGTTCTTGAAGAACAAACCAAGTATGTGTAGCTCTAACCGCAGTTTGGCAAAGCGTATATACTGCTTTATCAGTTTTAATTCCTTTGCTTTCATATATGCTTGCTAATTTTTTTGAATCTAGAAACTTTCCGCTTGCATCTACAGCATTTACCCAGTTTACATTTTCAGAACCAGGGATGTGTCCACCTCTATTAGCTCTAACATCTTTGCCTGTAAACTCATCAGGACTTCTTGTGTCACAAACAATCTTTGAAGGATCATCAACTGATTCTAAAATTTCTTCCCAATCAGCAAGTAAATTATTATTAGGTGCGTTATTAAATTGGTAATCAGATTTAGTTATTGGTTCTGTATCAGTTGTTACAGTAAAGTCATTTTGAGACCAAAAAGCCCAAGAACCATCTAATAGTCTTGAATCTTCATGTCCATAGACCTCTAATGCCCATAGCCCTCTTGAAGCCCATAAATTACTGTTACCATCATAAAATATTACAGTATCATTTTCATTTATACCTATTGAGGATAAAGCAGTAGATATATGATTAGCTGAAGGTAACATTCCTTTTGTTCCTTGATCATTTTCTATTTGAAAAACGTCATTTGGAGTTAATCTTAAAGCTCCAGGAATATGACCAAGCTCATAATCTTCTGTTTTTCTTACATCTATTATTTTTACATTATCTATATTATTATTTAGCCATTCTGCAGATACTAACTTATCTGTACTTGCGTATCCTTTAGTATCAAAAGAAGAATCACTTGAGGATTCTGAGCTACAGCCTATAAATATTGCTCCAACAATTAGAGTTATTATTATAATTTTTTTCATTTTTCTTTCCTTTACTTTCTTTTAATTAATTATTATTTTTAATTATTATTTTGTTAAAATTATTTTCCATTCACTATTTTTCACCTCAAGTATTTCAACTTCATAACCTCTTTTTAAAGCTTGAGGAGGAATAGTTGAAAGAGCAGGTGAATGATCGGTTATTATTTCTAAGATATTAAATCCTTTATTTGTGTCTAATTCTTCATTTGTCTTCAACATTGGATAAGGGCAAATTTCACCTCTTAAGTCTAATGTTTTTATTTCTTTATTTTCCATATATCACTCCTTATTTAGTATGATATGCCAATTATTATTTAGGCTTTTTATTTTTATTTTAATTTTTTTTTCTATAGCTTTAGGCGGAATATATTTAATTAGAATTTCTTCATCGGTAATTATCTCTAAAGAATTTTCTATATTATTATCTTCAAGTATCTTTTCAACTGTTAATAATTGTTCTTTGACAGCTTTCCCTACTAAATTTATTTTATTCATAATATTCATCCAATAGCCTTAATTATTTTAGTACCAACAAATGATCCAATACATAAACTGAGACCAAAAACCCATCCTGAAAGAGATAATGATGAAACTGCTGAAAAAAATGCACCAATCGTACATCCAATACCTAAACTTGCTGAAAATCCCATTAAAATACCACCTCCTAAAGATTGAAAATATCTTTTAGCATCATTTGGGGTACGAATTTTAAATTCATGTGATAGCAAAGCAGAAACTAGTGCTCCAAAAAACACACCTATAGTACTAACAAATGTATGTGAAATAATTCCACTCCCAATACTTGCACCAAGGCATCCACTCAAGGATGATATCCCTTTCATTGGACCATCAGTTATATTAAAAAAATCTGATAATGATATTGATTGTTTCATTATTTCTCCAGTAACTCCTGGAGGAGAGTGGAAAAGAAAATAAATAATAGCAATAAATCCTGAAGATATTCCTCCTGCTTTTACAGACCAGCTTTTTATAAAAAAATCTGAGAAGCTCTGGTTAATTCTTTGATAAAAACCTTTTGAACCTACAGGAGTTTTTTTTGAGATTATAAATTCATTAATTCCTGATTTTGTCTCTATGAAAGTTATAATTAAATAAATTACTAGTAATAAAAAAAGTGTTATTGCCAAACTAAAGCCATAACCTAAAGAATAAGTTGAAGGCAAAAATATTTTTGGTTCATTACTAATTAACTTATCCCACCAA
This sequence comes from Dehalococcoidales bacterium, assembly GCA_009937255.1. Taxonomy (GTDB): domain Bacteria; phylum Chloroflexota; class Dehalococcoidia; order Lucifugimonadales; family Lucifugimonadaceae; genus TMED-70. The sequence goes on along the minus strand of JAACCT010000052.1, from coordinate 8,286 downwards.
AAATCCCAAGAAAGTATTAGTATAATTGTTCCAATAAAAATTCCAACCATTGTGATCATTGAAGCAACATATCCTTCTGCAATTCTATAAATAGTTCCAGATACGCAACCACCTGCTGTCACCATACCAATACCAAAAATACTTCCAGCTATAATAGTAGAAATTCCTACTGGTAATACGTGAGCACTAGAAGGGAATTCGCCAGGAATTGGATTAGGTAAAATCCAACTTAAAATTCCTGTAAAACCTATTGAAGCTATTGCTATGGCAATTAAAACACCTTTCATATTTTGTCCTGAACCAAAAAGAAATAAATCCCTGAAAGATGAAGCAAAGCAAAATCTTGATTTTTGTAAAGTAAAGCCTAAACCACATGCAGCAATCCAAATAGCTGCATCTGAATAGCTATTAGAAGAAATTAAATAACTAATTATAAAAACTGAAAAAAGTAATACAATTCCAATCATAAATTGAGTTGAAAAATATAAATTATTATTTTTTTCTATCATAAAATTTCCCACAAAAAAAACCCCTTTCGGGGTTTCAATAAAATGTTATTTATAAACTAATTTTTAACAAATTAAAGAAACCTGATGCTTTGCATACAACAGCAACAGATACACATAATGTTTGTTAAAATATTTTTGGTCATGGTCACTTATAATATCATATTTTTTGTGATTTATAATGTAAAATTAAAATAATAAACTTTTAATAAAAATAAATGATGATAAAAAAATTTGATGTTAATGAAATAAGGAAAGACTTTCCTATTCTTCAAAGAAAAATTAATAATAATAAATTAGTTTATTTAGATAATGCTGCAACTTCCCAAAAACCTACTTCAGTTATCAATAGTCTTTCTGATTATTATTCTTCATATAACTCAAATGTTCATAGAGGAGTTCATACTCTTTCAGTAGAAGCTACTGATAAATATGAAATGGCAAGGAACAAAGTTTCTGCTTTTTTAGATTGTAAACCTCAAGAAGTAATTTGGACTAGGAATACGAGTGAATCTTTGAACATAGTGTCCATAGGTTTAAAAAAATCAATCAAATCTACGGATAATATTGTGATTTCTAAAATGGAGCATCATTCTAACCTAGTGCCTTGGCAGCAACTTTGTTTAGAAACTGGCGCTACTTTACGCTACTTAAATCATAATCTTGATGGAAAAATAGATTTGATAGAAGCAGAAAATATAATTGATAAGAATACGAAAATTATAGCAATAACTCATATGTCTAATGTGTTAGGTGTTATTAATCCAATTTCTGAGTTGAGAAATATTTCTAAAAAATATGGCACTATTTTGGTCTTAGACGGAGCACAAAGTGCTCCTCATTTTCCAGTAAGTATGAAGGACTTAGATTGTGACTTCTTTACTTTTTAGGCACATAAAATGTTAGGCCCAACCGGTATAGGTATTTTATTTGGAAAAGAAAGCTTACTCGAAGAAATGCCTCCTTTTTATTTTGGAGGAGATATGATTTCTGAAGTTACATATGAATCTGCTAAATGGAATGATTTGCCATATAAATTTGAAGCAGGAACTCCCAATATTGCTGATGCTATCGCTACTGGTTATGCAATTGATTACTTAAATAAAATTGGGATGAAAGAAATATTTAATCATGAGGAAGAAATTACCAACTATGCATTAGATAAGTTTAATAATTTGAAAAATTATGTAATTATTGGACCAAAAGGAAAATCTGATAGAGGAGGAGTGATTTCATTTATTCATAAAACTCTTCATCCACATGATATTGGAGAGATTTTAGATAAATTTGGTATTGCTATAAGAACTGGTCATCATTGTGCTATGCCATTAGTAAGATCATATGAAATAGTTGCTGCAGCAAGAGCAAGTTTTTATCTCTACAATACCAAGGAAGAAATCGACATATTTATTAATGGGTTACTCGAAGTAGAGAAATATTTTAAAATAAATTAATTTATTTTAGATTTGAAAGATTTAAAAGATTTTCTACAGGTATCTGCAGCCTTTGTTTCTTCAAATGTTCCTGTTTTATTATTTCTAATATAAAAACTTTCGGTTTCCCAAACACATTTTATTCTCCACATATAATTTTCCTGCTCAACCCAATAATCATAACTATAAAGATCTTCTTTATTGCAATTATAAATTTTAGTAGAAACAGTACTTAAGTAAGAATTATTATCTAAATTACAAATCCCATAATTAGATTCACTAGCATATTTAATATCACTATTAGTATAAAAAATATTTAAAGTTTCTGTTAAAGAATTTTTTTTATCAACAGGGTACAAAGCAACTCCTAACCATAGTTCTTCTTCTTCAAATTCATTTAATATTGAGTATGAAAACCGTGGTATAAAAATTCCATTTGAATATAAATGAAATATAGATTCAGCATCTGGGTTATTTAAATACTCATCTGAAATTTTCTGATAGGTGTCTAAATCAGTCTCTGACAGTTCAGCATTATCTGGACTTATATTACTTTGAATTGGATAATATATTTCAAAAAATTCACATAGTATATTTTCTGAAGAACAAATATTTTCTTCTGCTGAGCAAGATATAAAGCTAAAAGTAAGAATAATAATAAATAATAATTTCTTCATTTACTTAATTTCAAATCCTAAATATATTTCACTTAATATTTCTGTTTCACCAGCATATAAAGAAGTAGAAGGCATTGCTTCAGCGGCCATTCTCATCATAGGCATATTTTTATCTGATTGACTACTATATGGTGAAAATTCTTCAAAATAAATTATACTGCCTAATGTAATATTCAATTTTTCTTCATAAAACTTTGCTTTTGCTAAAGCATCTTTAACTGCTTTTTCTCTAGATAAAACTTTATTAGATTCTTGTTCTTTAGCTTCAAAACTAATGTTATTAATTCTTATAGAATTACCTGCTTCGATAGTAGATAAATCAATAAATTTTGTGACGATACTCATGTTTTCTGAAGTTAATAATATTGAATTATAAACTCTATAAGCAATTATTTCACTTTCTCCCCATTCACCATATTCATCTTCTTTTTGTATCCACCTTTCTACAGGGGAAATAGAAAATTCTTTGGTTTCAATATCATCTTCTGAGATACCAAGACTTTTAGCTATATTTATAATTTTCTCAACATTTGTATTAACAATATTAGATGCATTGATAATATCTTTATCTCTTTGTTCTATAGCTATATTTATTTCGATCATATCTTGAGGTTGAGGGACAACTCCTGAGCCTTTTATCCAAAAAATATTTTGATCAAGAGTTGGTTTGCTAGAGTTCAGATTTTTGGTTTCTAGGTTTAAGGATTTTGTTTCTAAGGTATTTGGGGTATTAGATTCAGAAACAACTCTTTCATTACAACCAGTTATTATTAATATGAATAATATAAAAATCCCAATGATGATTAAATTTCTTTTTATTAGTTTACTCATAATAAAATTTTATCATTCTATTTTATTTCTTAGTTCTTTAAAAAAGAAAATTATTATTACAATTAATATAATCCCTATTGAGGAAATGATTTTCATACTATTGAAAATTCCAATATTATCAGCTAATAATCCTGTAATTAGGCTACCTATAGGAAATAGGCCTATGCTAAATTGAGATAAACCTTGAATTCTCCCTCTTAATGGATTTGGAGTTTGAGTTAATATTATTCTAGTATGCATGTTCATAAATACACATGTAAATATTCCTAGAATAAATAAAATAATAGAACCTAAAATAAATGTATTAGTGAAAGTAAAAATTATTGATCCTATGCATAAAAGAATAGTAGAACTTGACAGAATCAAGCCAGGACGACTAATTTTCAATAGGAATGGAAAAAGTAAAATTGATCCAAATAAAGCTCCTAATCCTTGAAGTGAAACCATAAAAGAAAATTCTTTAGGAGATGCTTGAAAAATATATTTTGCAAAATAAGGTGTCATTGATTCAAATGTAAATCCAGTTAAATTACCTATTCCAATTAACAATATAGTCCCTAGAATAATAGGCTTACTAAGGGCAAAATTAATACCAGATTTTATCCCAGCGAAAGCTTCTTTTTCTGATTTCAATATTTTTAAGCTTGGCATCCTCCAAAGTAAAAATAATCCTAAAAAATTAATTATAGAAAGAATAAAATAAAGAACTTCAAATTGAAATATTTCGAGAAAAAACATTCCTATATTTGGGCCAATAAACCAAGCTAAATTTACAAAAATAACATTTAAAATTATTCCATTTCTTATAAGACGTTTCTTTAATAAAGAACTCATATAAGTTGACCTTGAAGCTATATCTACACTCATTAAAATTCCTGAAAAAAAAGTAAATAAGTATATTGATATAAGGTTTGGACTAAAAAAATACATATAAATAGCCCAAGAGAACAAGTAGATACTCATAAGTATAATAATGAAGCGAATAACCGCCAGTCTAGATATTTTATCAACAATCCAGCCGCTAATAATTCCTGAAAATATTAAAGGAATGAATTTTATGAATACTATTAAACCTATATCTGAGGGACTTTTTGAAATATTTGTGAGTAACCATAATATGATTGCAAAATCTAAAAATCTTAGTGTATAAATTAAAATACAAGATACAGCAAATTTAGAATATAATTTTTGATTAAAGAGATTAAATATTTCTAAATAAAAGTGCATAAATTTACAGACATTATATATTTGGTAGATAAATAAGTATATCTAATATTTATAAAAAACTTTTACCTAACTAAATTTTCTAATAATTTGTTAAATTTTAAATTTTCTTTATTTATGGAACTTTCTTCATCGAAGCTCTCAAGATAATCTAAATTAGGAATTTCATTAATTATTTTTCTCATTGAATTATTCTTGAATTAATATTATTCAATCCTCCATCTATATTTATATTTTGGCCTGTAACAAATGACGATTTATCAGATAATAGCCATAATATTGCATTTGATAAATCATCTGGTGTACCAATCTTTTTTAATGGATTTGTCTTACTTATAGCATCTCTAGCCGAATCGCTTTTAAGCAATCGTTGTGTCAATTTAGTATCAATTAAACTAGGTGAAATAGAGTTGAATCTATACCCTTTATGACCATAACTTGAGGCACATGACCTCAATAATCCTTCTAAACCTGACTTTGCTGCAGATATAGCTTCGTGGTTAGCTAATCCATAGCTTGCGGCTACCGAAGATAGAGCTACATAGCTCAATGTATTTAAATTAATCTTTAAAATTTTAGAAAGAGCTCTAAAATTAGTTAATAAATTTATTTCTAGAGTTTCGATAAATTCATCTTCTTTCATAATATGTAGAGGCTTTAAGATTAGCGATCCATAAAAATGTACTACTGAAAGATTTGAATCTTCTAATTGTAAATTATTAATCACTTCGATTAAATCTTCTTTATAATTACTGACCACAAATTTTTTTTGATTTTGCTCTGTATCATTTATTACAGATCTAGAAATTAAAAATGTTTCGTTAGCTATCACTTGTTTGCTTAAAGCATCTATAACAGGTTTTGCTATATCACTATTAGCACCAATAACTATAACTTTCTTTTTATTTATGTACATTTTAAAACAAAATTTTTAAATTTAGTGAAAAAATTAATATTTAAGTCACAGCCTGGATAAACACCAAATAAAGACTTATTTACTAAGTGATCTTCAGGTGCTAAATCGCACAACCTACAATGATTTTCATGCTGCATTTATATTATCCTTTTCAATACTTTCTTTAGTATATTCTCTTGAACATTGCATGCATTTCAGACTTTTAAAACCATCAATGTCTGTGTAAAAATACAAATCACCTGAACAAACTGAACAATTACTAGTTATTATTGCCATGTACAACCTCCAAAAATTAAACTTATAATAATATGTTCACACAAATGACACATATAATGTTCCTAAAATATTATATGTCTGATATAGTTATCACGTAATAGTTTATTTATAAGGAAGAAATTTATGAATTCAAATTGGTATGTACCACCAAAAAAAGAAATACAGAGTGTAGGTAATCAGCTGCAATATTCTTTGGTTAATGGTCATTATAATCAAGCAAATGTGATTAGCAGAACAATTATTAATCAACAGTGGTCACCTGCCGTTATTTACTTAGATCTTATTAGGAATATTCTCAATCATATTGGAAATCTTTGGCATGAAGGTAAGATATTGATTTCTGAAGAGCATAGAGCTACTCAATTCTGCTTACTTTTAATGGACAGAGTTAGGAATAATTTTAGAATACCTCAGCCAAAAGGGCTTAAAATTTCATTAACTACTATTGAAGATGATAAGCATGTAATTGGATCTTATATGGCTGCAGACTTTTTTAGATGGGATGGATGGAACGTAGAATTACTTGGAAGCTCAATTCCTAATAATGATTTAATTACTTATATTAGAGCTTCTCTTCCTAATTTTGTTCTCCTGTCCTCTACTTATCCTAAAAGTGTAGGAAAACTAGAAGAAGCTATTGATTCAATTAAGACTCTTGAAAAAAATATTAGAATTCTAGTTGGAGGTCCTGGAGCGCAATTGATCAAAGATTCAAATAAAAAAATTGATGGATTTGCGGATAATCCTCTTCAGGCAATTTCTTTAGCTAATTCTCTTGTTGATGCAAACCCTTCAATGATCCCATTAGAAACAGTTCTTATGTCACTCGGTTATAAAATTCAAACTGTTAGAAAAAATATGAACATAAGCCAAAATACATTATCAGAAAAATCGGGCCTTGCAAGAACTTTTATTAGTGCAGTTGAGCAAGGGAAGCAAAATGTTTCCCTTGGCTCTTTGAAATCTATTTCTGACTCATTAGGTGTAAGTATAAGTAGTATGTTACAAGATTGATACGAATAACGTAAAATATAAATTAAAATATTTTTTATATTTTATAATTACTAATATCAGTAACATAATAAGTAGAAAATATTATTTTTTTTCTTTATGATTTTTTTTAAATATATAAAATTACTAATTTCGTAACATTAATTTAACATTCTAGTATATTTATTATGAAATTTAAGATTTACCATTAAACTATACAAATTTTTAGAAAGGTAAAAAATGTTTTCTTTGATTAAAAAATTACATGCGATATCAGATCATATGAATGATATTGAAATGAATAAAAAATTAAGTGAGTACAAAAAAATAGAACACATAGACTATTTTTTACATTCTAAAAAATAAAATCTTGACTAATTCATAATTAAATTATTAAGAAAAGGATAAAATTTATTTCCTCCATTTAACCTTTTCTTAATAATGATTACTTAAATAAAAATTATTATCTATAAATATAATAATTTTTTTTATTTGGGAATTTTTGAAAAATATTTATCTCTTTGGGTTACATTAAGTATAATTTTAGGAATCATTTTAGGTTCTTTATCCCCTGAAATATTCAAGTTTATTTCGAAACTTGAATATAATAACGTAAACCTTTTAATTGCTTTATTTATTTGGATAATGATTTTTCCAATGATGCTAAATGTTGATTTTTTAAAAATCAAAAACAATAATATCTTTACTAAAGGTTTTTTTCTTACTCTTGTTATTAATTGGATTATTAAGCCTTTTACTATGGTAATTTTAGGAATTTTATTTTTTGAAGTTTTGTTTAAGAATCTAGTTTCTCCAAGTGATGCTAAACAATATATTGCAGGTATGATTTTACTAGGACTAGCTCCTTGCACTGCTATGGTTTTTGTATGGAGTAACTTAACTAAAGGTGATCCGAATTTTACATTATTACAAGTCTCTGTAAATGATATTATTTTACTTTTTGTATTTGCGCCTCTAGCTGCTTTATATCTGGGAATTTCTGAAATAATTGTGCCTTGGGGAACTTTGCTTGTTTCTGTGATTTTATATGTCTTTATACCTTTATTGTTAGGATATTTATCGAGGAGTATAATTTTTAATAACAATGATAATAAAATTAAATTATTTACTAATTCTCTTAAACCTCTAATAATTTTGAGTCTACTTTTGATTGTAGTTTTATTATTTGGATTTCAAGGTGAAAAAATACTAAATTCTCCTTTATTAATTTTTCTTATTGCAATACCTTTACTAATTCAAACTTATGGAATTTTTTTGTTAGGATATTTTCTTTCTTATAAATGGAAATTACCTCATAAAATTGCTGCTCCAGCATGTTTAATTGGGACTTCTAATTTTTTTGAATTAGCAGTTGCTGTCGCTATAGGACTATTTGGGATAGAATCAGGAGCAGCGTTAGCTACTGTAGTTGG
>JAACCT010000051.1 GCA_009937255.1 Dehalococcoidales bacterium | reverse complement strand
TGAAGAAGTAAAATCAGAAGAAGCTCCTGATGAAGAAATAAAATCGGAATAAAAAAAACAAATTGTAAGGAGATTAAGATGGCATTATCAAAAGATGAATTAATTGAAGAAATCAAACAGATGTCAGTTATAGATTTATCTGAAGTTGTTAAAGCTTTAGAAGAAGAGTTTGGCGTTAGTGCAGCTGCTCCAGTAGCAGTGGCAGCAGCTCCAGCTGCAGGAGATGCAGGAGCAGCTGCTGCAGAAGAAAAAACTGAATTTACAGTTACTCTTAAAGATGTTGGTGCAAATAAAATTGCAGTAATTAAGGCTGTTAGAGAAGTAACTTCACTTGGTCTTAAAGAAGCAAAAGATTTAGTTGAAGCAGCTCCAAAAGCAATCAAAGAAGATGTATCTAAAGATGAGTCAGAAGAAATAAAGACTAAAGTAGAAGCATCTGGTGCTTCAGTGGAAATTTCTTAAAGATTATTTTAATTTGGTGGATAACTTAAATAAGACTATTTGATTGTCCACCATCAACATTTAGGCAAGTTCCTAAAATCATACTAGCATTTTCAGATGCTAAGAAAGCTACGGTGTCTCCCACAGCTTCTGGATAACCGAATTTTCCCATAGGTAAATTACTTTTTATAAAATCATTTACTGTTTGTTTAGAATTGTTTTCTACAAATTTTTCCCAGCTACCTTTATTATGTATAATTGATCCAGGAGCTATACAATTTGCAGTAACACCAGTTTTTGCAAGATCAATTGCTGTATGCTTGGTGATAGCTATTAAGGCTGATTTTGCCGCCATATATGGCGCAGATCCGCCAAGCTCTCTTCCATAAATTGAAGCAATATTTATTATCCGTCCCCATTGTTTAGAAACCATACCTGATAAAAAAAGTTTAGTTAAATTAACTGCTACCCAGGTATTTATATCCATTACTTTCTGGAAATCATTAATTGAAGTAATTGCTAATGATTTTGTACCAAGACTTCCACCAACATTATTAACAAGAATATCTATATTACCTAAACTATCATTTGATACTTTATAAATATTTTCGATTGATTTTTCATCTGATAGATCTGTTTCAAAGCATAATATTTTCACATCAAAAAATTCAATTAATTTTTTAGCCTTAATAAGATCATCTTTAGAGCGTGCACAAATTATAATATTTACACCTTCTTTAGCTAAAGAAATTGCAGAAGCTAATCCTAAACCTCTTGAGCCTCCTGTAATTAGGGCATTTTTATTTTTTATACCTAAATCCATAAATATTATTTAGAATCAGTTTTTTTATCTTTTTTATCTTTATCTGTTTTTTTCTTTTTAGAATCAAAATCAGATTTAGATCCATACCAGGATGAAAATTCTACAGAATTTTTGAATTCTTTCTGTTCTCCACATTTTTTACATTTTCCAGTAGAAACAGGCCCGTTAGGAGGGTCAATTATCCAATGGCAATTTGAACCATCTTTAGATTTAGGGCATGCTGGAATGACTTCAACATCAGCCTCTTTAGAAATATTTTTTTTAGGTTTTTTTTGTACCATAAGGGTAGTTATTTATCTTATATATTATTCATCTTAACATTTTATGAATTTAAATTCTTTATTTTAGATTGTTTAAATGATCAGTGTAATTAACACTTTTCAGAATTAGACTTATATTTGAACTAATATTTCTTTCTTTATTTTCTATATTTGAATTATCTAAATTGTTATTTTTTACGATTATTTCCGAAATAGAGCAATTTTCAAATTGAAAATTTAGCAAATTTTTTTTTGGTAGATCTAGCAAAAAAGTTATAAGAACTCTCATAAATCCCCCGTGCGAAACTATTAAAACTTCGTTATCATTTTCAAAATTTAAGAGCTTTATAAATTCACTTGCTCTATCAAATAAATTTTGAAAACTTTCCCCGTTAGGTGCTTTAAATTTATCTGTGGCGTTAATATATTCATTTACCAATTCAGTTGAATTTTTTGCTAAGTCTTCAAAAAGATTATTTTCCCAATCTCCAAAAGACATCTCTCTAATTAATTTTGTAGTTTTAAAATTTTTAGAAATATTCTCAGCAGTAGTTTGCGTTCGAAGCAAATCACTACTCCAAGCTTCTGAAATAGAAAAATTATTTTTAATAAATTCTCCTGTTTTTCTAGCTTGTTCTACTCCCATCTTATTTAAAGGAGTATTGATTTGCCCTTGCGTTCTACCTTCCACATTGGCATTTGTTTGGCCATGTCTAACAATAATAATTTTTTTCATTATTTGAAGTATATATACATCATTATCTAATTTACTAATAAAATTACATTAAATTTTATAGAATTATAATTAGTTATATTTATATTTGTTCTTCATACTATCTTCATAATGTTGATATAGAATTAAAAGAACTAAACATTTAATGTTTATTTATATTTAAAAAGTTACGGAAAAGTAAAAATGTCAGAAATTGTAATCTCAACAACTAATTTACACAAATCTTATGGATTAAAAGATCAAGAAGTTCATGCTCTTCGTGGAGTAGATATATCTATTAAAGAAGGAGAGATTGTTGGAGTAATGGGTCCGAGCGGATGTGGTAAAACAACGTTATTAAATTGTCTTTCTGGTTTAGATTCTTTTGATGATGGAAATATTCTTATTCAAGGGAAATCACTTAAAGATCAAAATGATGATCAGTTAAGTGAATTTAGAGCAAAAAAAATGGGATTCGTTTTTCAAACATATAATCTTCTTCCGGTCCTTACAGCTGTCGAAAATGTTGAGCTTCCATTGCTTGTGTCTGGTTTTTCAGGGAAAGAAGCAAGAATAAAAGCAATAAAAAAACTTGCTGAAGTAGATCTTGAAAACCAACAACATCAGCTTCCAGGTCAACTTTCTGGAGGACAAAGGCAAAGAGTTACTCTAGCTAGAGCTTTAGTAAATGAACCGGCAATAGTTTGGGCTGATGAACCAACCGGTAATCTAGATAGTGAAAATGAACAAGTTATTATGGATTTATTAATTCAGCTAAACAAGGATAATAATCAAACATTTGTTATAGTTACTCACTCAGAGTATGTTGGCGGAAGAGCACACAGAATTATAAACATGAAAGATGGAGAAATTTCTAAATAATGGATAAAATATTTGGAATACCTGCAAACAACTTAGCTATTGTTATGGCTGTTTTGTTAATTCTTGTTTTGGTAATAGTAACTTTTGGTTCTATCAGAAGATTTATTTTATTTAAGATGGGAACTAGAAATATACCAAGAAGAAAAGGTCAGAGTTTATTAATAGTAATAGGTTTGATGCTAAGTTCAATAATTATTGCAACCTCCTTGGGTATAGGTGACACAGTAAGATATTCTATAAGATTTGTTGCGGTAGACAGCCTAGGAGTTGTTGATGAAGTTATTAAGGGACCAGGAAAGCAGCTATTTGGAGATGAATATTTTGACTATTCTGAATTTACATATGTTCAAGATATTTCCAAAGATAATGTAAATATAGACCAATTAATTCCTTATATTCAAACTACACTACCTTCTTCAAATGAACAAAAAGATATTGCAGAAAGCAATATGTCTGTAAGAGGAATAGACTTTAGTTACATAGATCAGCCTTTTGAAAATACAGATGGTAAAGAAATTTCAAAAGATCTTTTAGGTCCTAATACTGTTTTTATAAATTATGATGCAGGAAAAGTGTTAGAGCTAAGTAAAGGTGATACTATTCAAATTTATACAAATCAAGGCCCAAATAATTTTGTTGTTGAAGAAGTTCTTAAGTCCGGAGGAATAACGGGAGGTAGTTCATACCCATATGTCACTTTTGAACTATCAACTTTACAAAAACTTCTTGGTAAGGAAAATCAAATTACTAATATAGCTGTCTCTAATATTGGTAATGGAGATGAATCTTTAGAGTATTCTGATGATGTTACAAATTTTCTGAGATCTCAATTAACTAATAATGATGTTGCTTCTGAAATATTTGATTTATTAAAATCCAACGATATTCCTAAATTTATTAATCAAGAAGCAGAAGAAATTAAGGAAACTGATAAAGAGACCTATGAAAAATTAACTGATCTTTCAAAAAAATTAACCGATAATTCATATGATGATGAATTTTTGATATCAATAAGTGACTATCCAACAAGACTGTTATTATTAGGTATTTTAGAAAAAACAGGTTTCCAAAAAGAAGCTGCAAAAGTTTTAGTCTTATCTCAGGATCTTACAAGGTTACGAGTAGATAATACTAAAAGTGATGGAGTTAAATTAGCTGAAGCAATTTCAACCGGAGTTACAACAATTTTTTCAATTTTTGGGTCTTTTTCTATAATGGTTGGAATGCTTTTGATTTTCTTAGTTTTTGTACTTCTTGCAGCTGCGAGATCTACAGAACTAGGTATGGCTAGAGCTGTTGGTCTAAAGAGAAGAGATCTGATTCAACTATTCACATATGAAGGAACTGTATATTCATTTTTAGCAGCAATAGCAGGAACTTTGCTTGGAGTAGGATTAAGTTTTGGCTTAGTATATATTCTCCAAGATCTTATTGGGACTGATAATTTTAATATCCTTCCATACTATTCGCCTATTTCATTGCTTATTGCTTTTGCTAGTGGATTGATTTTGACTTTTATAACTGTAGTCTTTTCTGCTTACAGAGCCAGTAACTTAAATATTGTTGTTGCTATAAGAGGTCTTAAGGATGAGTTTGTGAAAAAAGCACCTGACCCAATTAATATTAGGTTTAATCAACTTTTATGGAACTTACTATACCCAATAAAACAGCTTTATTTTATATTTACAGGAAAAGCTCCAAGAGTTAGAAGTTTATTATTGTTAGTTATTTTTCCTGTTTCTTGGCCATTTAATTTTATTAAATCTTTATTCGTTTTATTTGGAAAGCATTCATATGTTTTACTTGGTGTTATTTCTCTATTACTTTTACTTACCGGTATACAAAATAGTGCATATGTTAATATTTGGTTTGGAACAACAGGAGGAGTATTAGCGGTAGCATTATTAATTAGATTTATTTCATCAAAATATATAAATGATCCTGAGACCGTTAATCAAATTGGAGGAACCCTTGAAGGAGGATTAGTGCTTCTTGTTAACTCCTTGCCTGTGAGTTTTTATGAAAATTTTTCTGGAGAATTATCTCAACCAGGTCCGTGGTCATGGCCACTAGGAGGGGCAATATCTACGGCAGCCGCAGTTTGGCTTCTAATGAGTAATACTAGGTTTCTAATATTTATTCTAAATCTGATTTTATCAAGATTTTCAGGATTAAAAGCTGTAACTAAAACAGCTATAAGTTATCCTATGGCATCTAAATTTCGAACTGGATTAACTGTAGCTATGTTTGGATTAATTATATTTACTTTAATGATTTTTTCTGTACTAAATGGTATTGGAGATGTAGCATCTGAAGAACCAGAAAGAGTTACAGGAGGATATGATATAAAGGCATCTATAAGTTCCGAATTACCTATACAAGGTAAAATTGAAGACTCTCTAAATATGAATGAATTTAGCACAGTTTTTGGTTCATCTAGCATAGATATAGAAATAAAAGAAACTGATGGAGAAAATACTAGTTTCAAAACATCAAGACTGATTTCATATGAAGAAGACTTTATGAATACAACTAAATGGAGAATGGCACATTTTGATCCTAAATATGGTTCTACCGATAAAGAAATATGGCAATCACTAGTGAATAATCCAAATTTGGTAGTTGCAAGTGGATCAATAATACCTTCTGATGATCCTTTTGGTCCTCCAAATAGAAGCTTTCAGACATCGTTTATAGAACCTGGTGATGAAAAAGAGATAAATGCATTTGATGTAAATATAAGAAAAAGAAGAACTTCAGAAGATGCTGAAAAATTTACTGTTATAGGTATTGTTGAAAGACTTGCTGAAGATTCTGGATTTGGAGGAGGAAATGCAAAGTTTTATACAACTTATTCTACAGGTAATAGTATAGCAAAAGAAAATCTTCCTCTAGATAATTATTATTTTTTATTATCAGGTGATCAAAATCCTGAGAATTATGCTCAAAAACTTGAAAAGACATTTTTAGCTAATGGTATGAATGCATATAGCCTTCTTGATCGACTAGAATCTGAACAAGCTACAGCTAATGCCTTTAACAAACTGTTTCAAGGATTTAGTGGATTAGGTTTAGTAGTAGGAGTAGCAGCCATTGGAGTTCTTTCAGTTAGAGCTGTGGTTGAAAGAAGACAATCTATTGGCGTCCTTAGAGCAATTGGATTTAAATCTAGTATGATAAGAACACAATTCTTAATTGAATCATCTTTTATAACAATTTTAGGAATTTTTGTGGGAATATTCTTAGGAGTATTACAATCTTGGCTAATATATAATGAAATATCTAAAGAATTAGAAGGAGCAAAATTTGTTATTCCTTTTGGTGAAGTAGGAATATTAATAGGGCTTACTGTTATAGCTTCTATTCTAGCTAGTATAATACCTGCTAATCAAGCAAGTAAAACATATCCTGCTGAAGCACTAAGGTATGAATAATTAAATCCCTTCTGGTCTAATATCTGATCTAATTGATTGCATGTTTCTTTTGATAACTTTCTTTGCCTCTCTTAAATCTTCGAGAGTATCTATATCAAATAAACTTTGTTTAAAGTGAGGTTTTAAATTTTTATAATCAAGAAAATTATTACTATTTTTATTTTTTGAGATAATTTTTTTGGGTGATAATTCTAATTTTTCTGACAAGTTAGTCTTAAAAATTTTTTCCCAATCATTTTTAATATAAACAGCATGAAGAGGATTTATTATTGAGTTGTTTTTTATAAAAGTAGATTTATTGTTTTTTGACTTATTAAGTAATAATTTTATAAATTCTTTAGAAAGAAATGGATAATCTCCTCCTATTATAAAAATTTTTTGATTTATAGAATTCTTTATTCCTGAGTAAATTCCTGATAAAGGTCCTTTATCAGGATAAATATCTTCAACAATATACATATTTAGAGCTATTCCTAAATCAGGAATATCATCATCTTGATTTTTTCTGATGACTAATATTATGTCAGAGAATAAATCTTTAATTGATTCGTTAATTCTAATTAAAATTTGCTTACCACCTAAATTAATAAGTGATTTAATCATTTTAATTCTTTTATTGAACCCACCTGCTATTATTACTGCTGTCTTATTATTCATATTCTGTATTATTATATTAAGCATATATGTTTTTTGATTAAATAAGGAAATTTTATGAGAGAAATAATTTTTGATTTTGGTGATTTTTTTATTGAAGGAATATTAAATGATTCTCCAACTTCTAATCTTTTCTATGATTTATTACCAATGAATGGTGAATCGCAAATTTGGGGTGATGAAATATATTTTTCTACACAAATCAAAATTGAAAATGATGATTGGGCAAAAGAAACTGTAGAATTAGGTGATATTGCATTTTGGCCTCCTGGTAATGCTTTATGTTTATTTTTTGGCTCTACTCCTATAAGCGCACCGAATGAAATAAGACCTGCTTCTCCTACAAATATTATGGGAAAAATAAATGGAGACTTGGAGTTATTAAAAAATGTTAAACCTGGAGATAATATAAAAGTTATGTATAAATAAATGTCTTTTTCAGAAAAATTAAAAAGAAACAATTTAGTTTTATGGGATAAAACTCATGTAAACCACCCATTTGTTCAGGCTATAAAAAATGGTACTCTTGAATTTAAAAATTTTAAATTTTATATGATTCAAGATTATAAGTTCTTAATCGAATATTGTAAGGTGATATCTATTGCTATTTCTAAGGCAAATAATTTTGAAACAATGTCTTTTTTATCAAAACTTCTAGATGAAACTTTGAATTCTGAAATGGCACTCCATGAAAAATTTTGTAATGATTATGGTATAATAACAAATGAGTTATTAAAGTTTGAAACTGCACCTGGGACGCAAGCATATTGTAATTATTTAATATCTACAGCTTATAAATTTGATACAGATCTTATCTGTTGTGCTCTTTTACCTTGTCAATGGGGCTATGATGAAATTGGTAGGAAATTAGGAAAAAATAATAATGCTCAAGCTGATTCTTTTCATAAGAGATGGATTGAATCTTATAATGATATAGAATACCAAAAAATAACTTCTTGGCTTATTAATCATGTTGATTCTAATGAAGAAAACATAGATAATAAGGTAGCTAATAGTATTTTTAGAAAATCATTAGAAAATGAGTTTATATTTTGGAATTCATCTTGGAAATTATAATATTAAGTTAGGTATGAAATGACAGTAAATAAAAGAAATGATCAAATAATAACAACTTTATTTGAAGGAGCGTCAAATTCGCTTCTAACAGGTAAAGAGACTGGTTCTAAAATGCTTTCAGTTAATGAAATCACTTTGGATAGGGGAGCAAAATCTGAATATTATGAAATTGCAAACGTTGAAGAAAGTTTATTTGTTACTGAAGGTCAAATTACATTTAGACTAGGTGATAATATTTTTACTGCTTATAAGGGAGATTGTGTTTTAGCTAAAAGATCCCAAGGCCATGGGTATGAAAACTCTGGTACTTCTAATGCAGTAATAATTACAGTTTCTCCATCTACTGAAATTAATAAGAATATAATTGATGAACCTAAGTTTTCAAAGAGTCTGCCTGAAAATGGTTTTTTTGATAGATCAAAAAAAGAGCCATTTGAATTTGCTCCTGGAATTATGAGGCATGATATGGTTGGAGATTTTCTTGGTGCAGAATCTACTTATTTTTCAGAACTAATCTTTGATCCTGGCGCCATTGCTCCAAATCCCTATCATCCTAAGCATGAAGAATCTATGTTTTGTTTAGATAGTAAATTAAATATTGTATATGCAGAGAATGATAATATTTCATTAAGTCAAGGAGATATGTTCACATGTGAAATAGCTGTGCGACATGGAATATTTAACGATCATAAATCAGTTGGTAAATTATTAGCTATTCATTCTGTTCTAAACCCTCCTCCACGTATAGACGTCGATTAGGTTTATAAAAAATTATCATTGAAACAATAATTCCTAAAAAAGCAGGTACGCTTGCTGCAAAATAGACTATTCTCAATCCTTTTTTTAAGTTTGATCTAGATATTTCTAAATCTTCTTCGAATAGTTTTAAAGAACTTTGTTCTAAATATTCCTTTTTAATATCTAATATTTTTTCTTTAGATGTGATGTTATCAGGATTATATAAATCTTGTCTGGGGGGGTCATAATTGTAAGTTGTCATATTAGTCAATAAAATTACACCTAATAATGAACTCCCTAATGAGATTCCAAATACTCTAGCAAATTGTAAACTCGTAGTTATTATTCCTAATTTTTCTTCGGGTAAATTATTTTGTATAGGAACTGTATAAGCTGAAAAAGCACCTGTAGATCCAAAACCAACAATAAGTGCCAAAACTAGTAATAGATTGAAATTAATATCTAGATTTGTATAACCTGAAATAATCATTGAAATTCCTACTATAGTAAATCCTAAAATTGCTATAGGTAGTTGAAGTTTTATTCTACCAATAAGATTCCCAAAAATATTTGCACCAATAGCAGAACCTATAGATAAACTTATAAGTGCAATTGATGCTTTAGATGACGAAAATCCATAAACTCCTATTAAAGAAAGAGGTAAAAATACTGTCCAAACTGTCCAAGATATAACTATAAATAAAGAGCCTATCATTCCACCTGTAAAATATTTTAATTTAAATAAATTTAGATCTACAATTCCTTCTTCATTATTTTTTTCTATATAAATAAAAATTATTAAAGAAACTATAGCCACTAAAAAAAGAATAATAATATTCATTGAGAAATAAGTATTATTTTGTCCAATCAGTGAAATAGCTAATAAAAAAGTACTACCAAATATTGCAAAAATAATTGCACCTTTGAAATCAAATTTATTTGATTTCAAAGATTCTGAACTGGGAAAAAGTTTTATTATTGTTATTATTGCTATGACACAAAAAGGTATATTTACAAAAAAAATCCATCTCCAACTTATCAAATCGTTTATTACTCCTCCAATTATGGGACCAAGAACACCAGCAGTAGTAAAACCTGCAGAAGTTATACCTAACCATTTTCCTCTTTGTCTTGGTTCCCAAAGTGAAGCTACCATTATCCATACTATTCCTAAAACACCGGCAAAACCAATTCCTTGAATTGCTCTTGAAAAGATAAAGAAAATCATATTGTTACTTAGGCCACATATAAGTGTAGAGAAAGCAAATAGCACTAAAGATGGAACCATTACTTTTTTAGGCCCAAATAAATCATTTAATTTTCCAATTATTGGAACTACAATTGCTGAAGTAAGTGAAAAGGCTGTAAAAATCCAAGCATAATATTCAAATCCTCCTAAATTTGCAACTATAGATGGACCTGCTATAGATACAACAGATTGGTTTATAGATGTTACAAAAAGACAAAATAATAATGTTGCCATCATTTTTACTTTGATGCGTTTATTTAGAGTAACTAAATTATTAATTTTATTTTTCCTTATTAATATTGCTAATACTTACAAAGCATGGCCAAGAAAAAGAAAAATCTATATTATTTATTTCTTTGATTTTAAATTCCTTGATTGATTTAGAGCTTGCATTTTTAAACAAATTAAAAAGGATTTCAATATCTTTTTTACTAGTTCCTGATCTTTGAACCCATTTATTAAAAGTCATAGGAACTTGTGTGACAGTTTTATCAATTATATTGAACCCATAAGATTCAATTTTTCTTGCCCAACTATGTATATCTAAACTTTCTATATGAGTTTTATCTCTTATTTTTTCTACTTTTTGTTGCCAAGTTCTAGGTTCTTCATTTATAGAAGTTGATGTGTCTGCTAAAATAAAATATCCTTGATTCTTCAAAATTCTTTTAACTTCTGAAAGAAATTTATTAATATTAATAAAATGATGAGGAGCTGTTCTGCATGAAACTAGATCAAAAAAATTATCTTTATAAGAAATATTCATTGCATCTATTTCCTCAAAATCTATATTCGTAATATTTCTTTCTGATGCAATTTTTTTTGCTTGATCTAACATTTTTATAGAAATATCTGTGGCAATAACATGTTTAGATAACTTTGAAATTTCAAATGCAGTAAATCCCGGTCCAGTAGCTAAATCAATAGCTGTATTTATATTTTCTAACTTAGATACCCAATTTTTTATTTGGATAAGGCTCTCTCCTGAAGAATGCGTAAAGCTATTTACATAATGTTCTGCATTATTATTGAATTGATCTTGTGTAGAAAAAATATTAGACATGTTTTATTATTCTAATATATTCTTCAACTAAATAGTAAGTAGATTTTCTTAACATGTTTTTAAATATTTTGTTTGTAATTCTAGGAGGAGCTTTAGGAGCTATATCTCGTTTTACAATTGGAACTCAAGTAGATAAATTATTTAATAGTACTTTCCCCATTGGTATTTTTTTTGTAAATCTTATGGGGTGTTTTTTTATAGGATTAGTAATGAGTGCCTTTCAAAATAAAATAATTGATAACGAAAATCTGAAAATTTTTCTTATAGTTGGTTTTTTGGGATCTTTAACTACTTTTTCTACTTTTGCATTAGACAACTTTAATTTATTTACATTTAAAAATTTTTTATATTTATTTATAAATTTATTTTTTACTAATTTTTTTGGTATAGTTATGGTCTTTCTAGGTATAAAAACAATAAAATTAATTTAATTTTTACTGAAAGGAAAATAATTTGGGAACAATTACATCTTTAGCTATAAATCAGGGTAAATTAAAACCTATGAACTACAAAAACGAAATTAAAATCATTAAAAATTATGGTATTGAAGGAGATAGGTTCTCAAAGTTAAATGATTCAAGACAAATTATGATTGTAGATTCCAAGTTATATGAAAATAATGATTTAGTAAAAGGATCATTAAGAGAAAATATTTTAGTAGAGAATATGAATCTAAATTCATGCTATGAAGGTCAAAAAATATTAATTAATAATATTTTAGAAATGAAAATAACATTAATTAAAGATGCTTGTGCAAGTATCAATTATAATGATCCTGAAGTAATTGATAAACTTAAAGGAAATATGTATCTTTTTGTAACTCCAATTAATACAGGTTTTGTATCACTAAATAATAAAATTGAGATAATATGAGAAATTCTTATTTATTTATAATTGTTGGAATCATTTCGACAATTTTAGGAGTAATTACGGCGATTTTAATAAATAATTTTATTAGCTAATTTTTTTTCAATTGTAAAATAGTAACAATTATTAGTGCAAAAATAGCAAAAACTAAAGAAATTTTAACAGCATTTATTGATCCAAATTCCCTAGAAAAATAACCCAATAAAAAGGCTCCTAATGGTTGAGTGCCAATTGTTAATGCTAATATTCCTAAAATTCTTCCTCTAATTTCTCTCTTAGCAGAACTAATTATTAAAATAGATTGCATAGTTCCAAATCCTGACATGCCTATACCTCCAATCAACATAAGTACTAAGGCAAAAATTATTGATTGAGTATATGTAAAAGCTAAAATACAAAATCCAAAAAGAAATGAACCCATTAAAAATACAGGTAAATTTTTCTTTATTGGGAAATTAGCAATTAATAAAGTTCCTATTGTTGCACCTAAACCTTCAACACCAGCTAGAATTCCAAGAATTACTGAAGTACCTGATAAATTTTCTAATACAAGAACGGCTAATTGAGTTGTATAAGTGAAAACAAATGAATTCATTATTATTGTCACAACTAAAACAGTAATTAAAATTTTACTTTTAAATATAAATTTAACACCTTCAAATAAATCATCTTTTAGAAGAGATAGAGATTTGGAACTATTTATTATTTTTGCAGGTTCAGTTATTTTAATGCAGGTTATATAAGCAATAAAAAATAAAAATGCTCCAAAGATATAGATAGGAAATAAATCAACACGTAATAAAACAATTCCTGCTATTATGGGACCTATTATTCTCGCCATATTACTAGATGCCATATCTAGACCTATTGCACTAGAATATAATGACTTATCAACTATTTCGCTCAACATTGATCTTCTAGTTGGAAAATCAAATGACCAAGCTAGCCCTGCTACAAATGCTCCTATGCAGATTTGGTTGTAATCTAGCGTCCCAAAATAAGCACTTATACTCAATAAAAAATAAATTATTGAGGTAATTAGTAGTGTAAATTTCAAAATAGTCTTTTTATTATATTGATCAGATATTACTCCAATAAATGCTCCAAAAAATAACATAGGAGCCATTCTGAAAAAAAATACTAATCCTACAAGAAATTCATCTTTAGTACTACTGTATACATAAAATCCTAATGCTATAGTTTCAATCCATCTCATGGCCATGCCAGTAGTTCCAATGAACCAAAGTTTTTTAAAATCTTTAGTGTTTAGGACTTGCAGAATTGGGTTCAAATTTCGGCCTTAATTATTGAAATATTGTTTTTATTATAGACTTATATTTTTTAATTTGTTTGACAAACTTTATTTTTTCATAGTATACTTCCTTTTATGGAATTAAATACAATAACTATGAACATGAACATGATGATGACTTTCTCTAAGGGGGACGTCTAGTTTTTGTTGTGTAAATAATATCCCAAAAAATTAGTGACCCCCTAAATGGGGTTTTTTTTATTTAAGGAGTAATAATTATGACGGAAGAATATAAACTAGCTACCCAAGCTTTACATGGTGGACAAGAACCTGATCCAACTACAAATTCTAGGGCGGTACCAATTTATGCAACAACATCCTATGTTTTTAATGATACTGATCATGCTGCAAATTTATTTGCGTTAGGAGAATTTGGGAATATCTATTCAAGGTTGATGAATCCTACTAATGATGTTCTAGAAAAAAGGATCGCAGCTTTGGATGGTGGTGCAGCAGCACTATCTTTTGCATCTGGTCAAGCTGCAATAAATGCAGCTATTTTGACTATTGCACATAGTGGGCAAAATATAATTTCTTCGACAAGCCTTTATGGAGGAACATGGACACTATTTACACAAACTTTTTCAAAATTAGGTATTGAAGTAAGATTTTTTGATCCTTCTGAGCCAGAAAAAATAAATGATTTAGTAGATGAAAATTCTAGATGTGTTTATTTTGCATCTTTAGGTAATCCAAAAAATGATGTTCCAGATTTTGAAAAAATATCTAAAATATCACATGACCATGGCTTACCTGTTATTTGTGATAATACAGTAATGACCCCATTTCTATTAAGACCAATTGAACACGGAATAGATATTGTAATTCACTCTACGACTAAATTTATTGGAGGACATGGTGTACATATTGGAGGAGTAATAGTTGATAGTGGTAATTTTAAATGGGCAGATAATCCTGAAAAATGGCCAGAATTTTGTTCTCCAACCCCTTCTTATAATGGAGTTGTACTAGAAGAAGCATTAAGACCTATAGGTAATATTGCTTACATAATACATATTAGAACTCATTGGCTACGAGATACTGGAGCAGCTATGAGTCCTTTTGCTGCTTGGGCTACTATTCAAGGTGTAGAAACATTACACTTAAGGATGCCTAGGCATTCAGAAAATGCCCAAAAAATTGCTGAATTTTTAAATAATCATGATCAAGTTGAATGGGTGAATTATCCAGGATTACAAACTCATCCAGACCATGAAAGAGCTAATAAATACCTTCCAGATGGTAAAGGTGCAGTCATAGGCTTTGGAATTAAGGGAGGAAAACAATCAGCAATTAATTTTATAAATAATGTAAAATTACTTAGTCATCTAGCAAATATAGGAGATGCTAAAACTTTAGTTATACATCCTGCTTCAACAACTCATTCTCAATTGACTGAGGAAGAACAAAAAGAAACAGGTGTAAATCCTGAGTACATACGTTTATCAATTGGCTTAGAAGACTTTGAAGATATTAAAAATGATATCAACCAAGCTTTATCATAGTTAAATTTTTCACCCTAGAATTTTCTAGGGTGAAAATAGAAGGAGAAAATTGAATAAAATAAATAGTTCAGATGATTATAGAACTGATAAATTTTCTAATTATATAGAAGAGTTTAAAATTCCTTTCACCTTAGACCTTGATAGAGGAGGGAAATTAAACGATGTAGTAATTGCATATGAAACATACGGTAGTCTTAATGAAGATAAAACTAACGCTATACTTATCTGTCATGCAATAACAGGTGATTCTCATGTAGCAAAGCACAATGAAAAGGATCTACCTGGGTGGTGGGATGCTATGGTAGGTCCAGGAAAACCTATAGATACAACAAAATATTTTGTTGTTTGTTCTAATATACTTGGAAGTTGTAGAGGTACTACAGGCCCAAACTCTATAAATAAAGAAACTGGAAAGTTTTATGGTGCAGAATTTCCTGTGATTACTATAAAAGATATGGTGAAAGTACAAAATTACCTCATAGAGTATCTTGGAATTGATAAATTATTAGGAGTTATAGGAGGTTCTTTAGGTGGATTCCAATGTTTAGAATGGGCAACTGAATACCCAGAAAAAATAAAAGGATGCCTTCCTATTGCATCTTCTGCGAGACTTACTACACAAGGCTTAGCATTTGATGTAGTTGCAAGAAATTCCATTATAAGTGATCCAAATTTTAATTTTGGTAATTACTATAAAAAAAGTAAAAAACCAGATGTAGGATTAGCTTTGGCAAGAATGTTAGGGCATATAACTTATCTTTCTAGAGAATCTATGAATGAAAAATTCGAAATAGATAGAAATAGCCCTAGAGAATTATCCACAAGCTTTGAGAAAAAATTTTCTGTTGGGAGTTATTTAGCTTATCAAGGAGAGAAATTTGTTGAAAGATTTGATGCAAATAGCTACATAACTCTTTCTACTGCTTTAGATTTATTTGATTTAGGCTCTACTAAAGACATTCTTACTGAAAATCTTTCTAAATCTTTATGTGATTGGTTATTAATTAGCTTTAGTAGTGATTGGTTATATCCAGCTTTTCAATCAATTGATATTGTGGAAGCTTTAATTTCTAATTCAAAAAAAGTTTCTTATTGTAATGTACATTCTAACTCTGGACATGATGCGTTTCTTCTAAATGAGGATATAGAACATTATGGCCAAATTGCAGAATCTTTTTTTAAAAATCTTATTCATTTAGATAATGGAGAGATTAAAAAAGCTAAGGTTTGTGATTCAAAAGTTAATATAGGTTTAAATAATAGAATAGATTTTCAATATATTTCAAACTTAATTCCTAACAGCTCAAGTATTTTAGATCTAGGGTGTGAAAATGGAGATCTTATAGAGCAGTTATCTTCTATAGATATATCATCAGCACTAGGAGTTGAAATTAATGAATCAAATGTTATTTCTTGTATTGATAAAGGTATAAATGTGATTCATAGTGATTTAGATAGTAGATTAGAAAAATTTTATGATAGTCAATTTGATGTTGCAATACTTTCTCAAACCTTACAATCAATAAAGAATGTTGAGAAAATTTTAAAAGAAATGACTAGAGTTGCAAAATCCAGTATAATTTCTTTTCCTAACTTTGCTTTTAAGCCTATGAGAGATATGTTTTATAATGAAGGGAAAGCTCCAAAAATATCGGGATGGTATGGTTATAATTGGTATGACACTCCAAACGTTAGATTTCCATCAATTAACGACTTTTTAGAATTTTGCGAAGAAAAAAACATTAAAATAAAAAAATCTCTTTATTTAGATACAATTAAGAATAAAAAGATTACAGATAATCCTAATTTAAATGCTGATAGTGCGATTTTTTTAATCTCATAATTAAACAAAGTTTGAAGAAATAGTACCTATAGTTATCATAAATAAAATAATTGCTAAAATTGTAATTACCACCTTAGGACCTACTTTTAACATTTCCTTAAGGTCAACAGATAATCCAATAGCAATCATTGATAAAATAAAAAGAAATCTTGCCAGAGATCTAATATCTTCACCTATATTTGGATTTATTATTTCAGTACTTCTCAAAATTGAAAGCACTATAAATCCTATTACAAACCATGGTAGAAATTTAAGTACTGAATTTAAAATAGTTGATTGTTTAATATCATTTGAGTTATCACTTTTATAAAAAAATCTTAGAATTATAACTAGAGGAGCCAAAAGTATTACCCTTGTAAGTTTTACCACAGTTGCTACATTTGCTGACACAGGGCTAACAATAGATGAAGCAGCAACTACTTGAGCTACAGCATATACGGACATACCCGCAACAATACCATATTCATAATTTCCTAAACCTAATGCAGGAGCTAGCAAAGGTAATAAGATTATTTGGCTTGCACCTAGAATAGCGCTTATTCCTATAGCTGCTCCAATTTGAGTTGAAGAAGCTCCAATTATAGGAGCTACAACAGCAACTGCAGAATTTCCGCATATAGAATTACCTACCCCAACCAAAGTTGAAAGTTTTTTGTCTAATTTTAAGAACTTATATCCCACTAAATAAGAAATTACCATCGAACCTGTTATACCTATAACAATCACAAAGAATAAATTAAGACCATTTTCAAAAAGATCTGGAAGAAAAATACTAGCACCCATTAGCATTACAGCAAATTCAAGAATATGTTTTCCTGTAAATTTAGCTCCTTTATCTAAATAAGATATTTTAGGTATAAACTTTAAATTTTTTACAACTATTCCAATAATTAGACCTGATAGCAATGTATCAATAATTTTAATTTTAAAAGAGTCAAAAATATAATTTATAAATAATCCAATAATTAAACAGAAAATCAAACCAGGAATATATGCATAAAACACTCTTAAATTCATTTCAACCTTACTGATTATATTTATAACAATTGTAATAAATATAAACATAACTTACATGTTCAAATAACTATTTTTTGAATTGCTTTATGTATCTTATTGTGTAGTATTTTATATATGATTTATTGAAAGAGGCGTTAATGTCAAAGTGGATTACGGGGTCTAGTTTATTTATTGGTGTTTTAATAGTTATAATTTTCAATTTCTTAATTCCTGGTAACTCTAGTGTTTTTACTGAAAATATTACAGCCGTTGATTGGATGACTGAATATTTTGGAATTAACACAACTATAATTCAGATTTATCTTGTTTTAATAGGCTTAGGTTTACTTTTGTATTTAAATGGAATTTTAGGAATTTATAAAGGTATTGGTAATAGAGAAAATAATATCAAGCCTATAGCATTATCATTAAATATAATTGCAGTAACTTTATTTTTATCTACTTTAGCAATTGGTAGTACATTTGCTGGCTCAGCTGAATTAAATATGGGAGCTTATCAACTAGCTCAACAAGCAGCACAAGTAGCACAATCTGGAGATCCAGCTGCTATTGAGGCTTATAATAATAGTTCGATTAATTCCATAATTGCTGGTGCCGCTTCTATGGGAGTATTTGCAGTATATTGGGGGTTATTTGCTATATCTAGTTATGTTATATATTTAGCAACTATAGCAACCGGATATATTGTATTAAAATCTGGAAGCCATTACTTAAGTCCTTTGATGAACTATATAGTAGGGTTTGGACTTATGGGTTCAGGGATAATTTTTTTAGTTTTAAATTTAATATGGAAAGTAAATACTGAGCTTGGTTATCAAATTTTTACAGTCTCACAAATTATATGGGCTTTATTGATAATTATTTTATCTATAAATATCTTAAGATCTAAAAAAGTATAATTATTTATTTATGTTTACAGTTTTCATAGCTTCGTGATGAGATAGTCCATCATCTCTAAGCTTTGAATATAGATTTTCGTCTATATTTTCTCTATTTAAAAACCCTCTGATGTCATATTTATCACTTGATTCTAATTTTAATAATCCTTCTTCAATCATTTTTTCTAAAGGATAACCATCTACTTTAAGAGGAAAATTTACGACTCTATTAATTCTTGCTGATTCATAAATCCCCATCATTATTTCTACAGTTTCTGCTGCAATATCACCTGATCCTCTATGTTTTTTCCCGCCTTCAATCCAATTAATTAATTCTAATGTTTGCTCTGCATTTGTATTTCCACCAATAGCAACATCTCCTTCTTTTAAATTTATAGGTACATCTTTCCAACCATTTGATTTACTATTGAAAATCTTTACTTCTGTCTCATTAATTTTTAAAAAACCTTCAGACCCATATATTTCAAATTTTCCTGCATCACATTCATTATCCATTAGATCTGATTGTATAAAAAACTGCAAGTCTTTCTCAAAATGAATCAACCCTGTACACGAATCTTCTATTGGAGTATCTCTTTCGTATTTATTAGTATATCTTTCTACAGAACCGACTACCCAAATAGGTTTTGGGTCCCCTAATATATACCTTGCTCCATCAATTGAATGTGTCCCCCAATTAAGTAAACCATCCTTAACTCGAAGCTCAGCTCTTAAAGGCACACCTATTAATCCATCTTCTACAATTTCTTTAGCCTTCATCCAGCCAGGTGTAAACCTTCTTTGATGAGAAACTATTAATTTTACATTATTTTCTTCACAAGCTTTTACCATAGCATTTGCTTTTTCTTTTCCAATAGCCATAGGTTTTTCACATATTATTCCTTTGACATAAGGAGACTTAGCTACCTTGATTGTTATTTCATCATGAAGTAAATGCCAAACACAAATTGATATAATTTCAGGCTTAGCAATTTCTAGCATTTCTTCAAAATCATTGAATCCTTGTGGTATATTAAATTCTTTCTTATAATATTCCACAGCCCCAGGTACAGGATCAGAGCATGCAATAACATCTATTTGGTCTATTTTTTGATAACCTTCCATATGTGCATGACCAATTCCTCCACATCCTATTATTGCTGCTTTATATTTTTTCATCTATTCCTCCAGTGATCTCATTAATGTTTCTTGTACTAGTAGTTCATGGTCCAAATCATACTCAGATATAAATTTATTGCGAATTCTTTTTAAAAATAAATCTAATGATTTTTTATATCTTGGAAGATCCTTAATTTTTATTATGTTTACACCTTTATTAAAATTTTTAAAATTTTTATTAATAGAAAGATGGATATTTTTTGCAGGCTCAAAAGGCTCCATTATTACAGAACCTTTAGTACCATAAATTTCAAATCTTCTTGCTAAAGGGGATATTTCTAAAGCAGATATATCTATAATAGCCATAGATTTATCGTATTCAAAAACTGAAATAGTATTGTCTGAAAACTCTATATTTTTTGTTGCAGAATTTTTAAAAAAACTTTTTATTTTTTTTGGTCTACCTTGAATCCAACAAATTTGATCAATCATATGCCCTGCTAAATCATAAAATATTCCACCTTTAAATTTAGATAATCCAGTTCTAGAAATATTTTCATTTTGAGCATTCTTTTCTGGTATATTAGTGGACATATGGGCTCTTATCATAAATATTTCTCCTAATATCCCTGATTTAGACAATTGGGATATTTTTTTAAATCCATCATGTTGCCTAAACATATAGCCTAATTCTATGATTAATTTTTTCTGTTTGGCTTTTTTAACAATTGATTCAAATTTTTTATAATTATTACCTGCTGGTTTATCAAGCATTACATGTTTATTATTATCAATACATATTTCTAAAGCTTCTAAGCTTTTTTCATTTGATTCTTCAATAAAAACTATATCTATATTTTTATTTTTTAATACTCGATCTATCTTGTCAATCCAAGTGATATTATTCCAAATTTTATCCTTAGAATCTAATAGTAAATTTTTTCGTTCTAAATCGGGCTCAAATAATCCATTGAAATTTATTTTTTTTGAATCAGTTAAAAGTTCTAGCCAGCCCTTGCTGTGCCCATGCTTTGTGCCCCATTGAAATACTTCAAATTTTTTCATATTTTAAAAATTATTATCATCTGATTAATGAATTAATAAATAATATACTATAATTTGTTAATCAAAGTAATTATAAACTAATGGAGAATCGTAATGGCTAAATTTTTAATAAAAGCAAGTTATTCAGCTGAGGCTTGGGCATCACAGATAGAAAATCCTCAGAATAGAATTGAAATTGTAGGAAATCAAATGGCAGCAATGGGTTGTAATTTGATACAAGGATACTTAACTTTTGGAGATTCAGATTTAATAGTAATTTGTGAAGCCCCTGATAATCAAACTGCTGCTGGAATGCTTATTAAAGTTGCTTCTTCAGGAGCATTAAATAATATTTCTACAACTGTATTGATTGACCCAGAAGATGGTGTAAATGCTATAAAAAAAGCAAGTGATTTTAATTATTCTCCACCATCACAATAGATTTTATTGAAAAAACTTAGAAATAAGGATCGATTGTTATAATAATAAATGGCTCCCGAGACAGGATTCGAACCTGTGACCCGCTGATTAACAGTCAGCTGCTCTACCGCTGAGCTACTCGGGAATATTTATTACACATATAATTATAAAGCACGATCTATGAACTTGTGGTTATTTTTTAAATATTTCTTGTATTTTTTTTTGTCTATACTCGAAAATTCTTCTTAAATCTTTTTTTACAATTAATTCATTTGTTAGGGATCCAAAAATAACTTTATATTTCACTATATCTTTCATTAAAGTTTTTTCTTCCAATTTTGAAAATAAATGTGAATGTTCCCAAAATAAGTAAGGACCTTTAATCTGTTTGTCAGAGAAAGATATATTTTTTTTATATTCAATAATTTTAGATTTCCATTTAAATGTAATTTTGTGCAATGTTAATTTATATTCTATTTCTTGATCTTTATAAGTTTTGGAAGCCACTGGAGTTATTATTTTAAAATTTAACCAAGACGGAGTAATTAAATTTAAGTTATTAGGAGTTTCAAAGAACCTAAATACTTTTTCAATATTTTCATCTAAAATTATTTTATTTTTTAAGTAAAAATAATTATTTTCTTTACTAAACTTTATTTTTGACAATTTATTCCTTTTGTTTAAAAATCAATATTTTTTTTCACTACTTACTACAATTCTTGTATTTATAAAAATAAATATTAGAATTACATATAAAATTATAAAAGATAAAGTTAGAATTTAACAGAGGGCTTAACATTATGAATGACCAAATAAATATTTCAGGAGAGAAAATAGAAGAACTACAGAATTTAGCTTCTCAAAATTTATTCATGCATGCTCAACAAATTAATGATTGGGCAGGAGATTTGAAGATTTTTGTTAAAGGAGAAGGAGTTTGGGTTACTGATATTAATGGTAATAAATATTTAGATTCTTTGGGTGGCCTTTGGTTTAAGTCTGCTGGATATGGAAGAAAAGAAATTGCTGAAGCAATTTATAAACAGGCATGTGAAATAGAAACTCCTCCAGCAAATGCTGCATGTATTCCGCAAATTGAACTTGCTGGTAAAATAGCTGAACTTTACCCAGATAAATCAGCAAGGTCATTTCTAACCTCTGGAGGATCAGAATCCGTTGAAACTGCAGTAAAAATGGCAAAAAAATATCAAATGAATACAGGGAAACCTGGATCGTATAAAGTGATCTCAAGAAGATATTCCTATCATGGTGCTACTGCTATGGCAGTAAGTTTAGGAAAACCATCTACTTCAGATACAATGGGTCCTGAAATGCCAGGAACTATTCATGTTCAAAATTGGGATTCCTATAGAATCCCAAATAATATGAACCCTGTTGATTATGCAGTACAGTGCGCAAACGAATTTCAAGCTGCTATTTTGCATACAGGATCTGATACAGTAGCAGCCATGATTGCTGAACCTATTTCAGCAGCATTTGGAATTCATATTCCACCAAAAGAATATTGGCAAAGGCTAAGAGAAATAGCTGATAAATATAAAGTAGTATTAATTGCAGATGAAGTTATTACTGGTTTTGGAAGAACTGGAAAATATTTTGCAACAGATCATTGGGGTATTATCCCAGATATAACGACAGTAGCTAAATCTCTGACTAGTGGATATTCTCCTTTGGGAGCAGCAATAGCAACAAAAAAATAGCTGATTCATTTATGGGTTCAGAAAATGAAATGTTTAGACATCTTATTACATTTGGAGGACATCCTGTTTCATGTGCAGCTGGATTGAAAAATCTAGAAATTTTTGAAAAAGAAAATTTAGTTAAAAAATCAGAGGATATGGGAGTTTATTTATTAGATAAATTATCATCCTTGAAGAACTTAAAAATTGTAGGTGATATTAGAGGTTTAGGATTATTAGCAGCTATAGAGCTTGTTCAAGATAAAGTAAATAAAACAAAAATACCTTTATCTTATGAAATTCAAAAAAAGATTCCAAACTATTTATTTGATAGAAATATCATTTCTTTCAGAGCTGGTGATATTATTTCACTATGTCCTCCACTAAGTATAACTAAAGACGAGATTGATTTTTTAGTTGAAGCAATTACTAGTGCAATAACTAGGGTTGAAAAAGAAGTTTAATATTCTTAAATAATGGTATTTTTACTATTATTTTTTAGTTTATGTGTTATGTTTACAATAACTTAAAAAAAACTCAAAAAATTTATAATAATAAGAGGGTTAAGTATGGTTAACAAATCAGATATTAAAAAAAATGGAGAATCTGTAGATAGAGACGGTTTTGGTCCGTCTACAGTGCAAGATGAAGTAGTTTTAGAACTTAAAAATTTACAAACACACTTCACAACTAAATGGGGCACAGTTAAAGCGTGTGACGGAGTTTCATATGCTGTAAAAAAAGGTGAAACATTAGGAGTTGTAGGAGAATCGGGTTCTGGAAAATCAGTAACAGCATTATCAATAATGAGATTAATTCAATCTCCTCCTGGAATGATTGCAGGTGGAGAAGTTATTTTGAATGGAAGAAATATTTTAGAACTTTCTGAAAAAGAAATGACAAAAGTAAGAGGTGGAGAAATATCTATGATCCTTCAAGATCCCATGCAGGCTTTAAATCCTGTGTTTGATATAAATAATCAAGTAGGAGAAGCTATAGGAATTCACCAAAAAGTAAAAGGTAAAACTAGATGGAATAAAGTAGTTGATGCATTGAGAAAAGTTCGAATACCTGCTCCTGAAATGAGAGCTAGAGATTATCCTCATCAACTCTCCGGAGGAATGAGACAAAGAGTTGTTGGAGCTATTGGAATATCATCGAATCCTTCAGTAATTATTGCTGATGAACCTACTACTTCACTTGATGTAACTATTCAAGCAGCATATTTGAGACTTCTGAAGCAAATTCAAAGTGAAACAGGAGCTGCGATTATTTTTATTACTCATGATTTTGGAATTGTTGCAAAAATGTGTGATAGAGTAGCTGTAATGTATGCAGGTAGAATCGTGGAAATGGCGGATGTTAGAGAAATTTTCAATAATCCTTTGCATGAATATACTAAAGCACTTATAGGATCAGTTACTAAATTAGAAGAAAAAACTGGTAGACTACCTCAAATAGAAGGGCAACCGCCTCTCTTGTATAACCTACCTCCCGGGGATGCGTTTGCACCTAGGTCTCCATTGAAATATGATGAAAAGGATGCCTTGATTAGACCTGAACTTGTAGAAGTAGAACAAGATCATTTTGTTCAACTTTCAAGATGCTCTGTTGCTGATTTTGATAAATATAAAGATAAAGTTTCTTATTAATTTTTTAAACAAGATTTATGTGAGGAAAGTATGACTACAGAAGAAAAAAAAGATTATTCAAAAGTTGGTTCTGCCGTAGGGTGTTCTAACGATGGAGATCCAATTATTCAAGTAAGAAATATTAGAAAATGGTATCAGGTTAATAAATCTATTCCAATTTTTGGGAAAGTGGATTGGCTAAAAGCTGTTGATGATGTTTCATTTGATGTTCCTGCCGGTAAAACTATTGGCCTTGTTGGTGAATCTGGTTGTGGGAAAACTACAACTGCAAAAATGGTTTTAGGTTTAGAAAATCCAAGTACTGATGGAGAAACAGAGGTTGGAGAGATTTTTTTTCAAGGAGAAAATGTTAACGACCTTACTGCTGCTGGAAAAAGAGAAATGAGAAGGTCTGTTCAAGCTGTTTTTCAAGATCCTTGGTCATCACTAAATCCAAGAATGAGAGTTAATACAATTATTTCTGAACCATTAGAAATAAATACCACAATGACCAAAAAAGAAAGAGATGTTAGAGCTGGTGATCTTCTTGCTGAAGTTGGTCTTAACCCTTATCAAGGAAATCTTTATCCTCATGAATTCTCAGGAGGTCAAAGGCAAAGAATTGGTATTGCAAGAGCCTTAGCTCTTAACCCAAAACTTATTGTTTTAGATGAACCGGTATCTGCATTAGACGTTTCAATTCGTGCACAAATAATGAATTTGCTTGTTGATCTTCAAAATGAACATGATTTAGCTTATATTTTAATAGCTCATAATCTAGCTACAGTAAGGTATATGTGTCACAGAACGGCTGTTATGTATTTAGGAGTAGTTCAAGAATATGGAGATACAGAAGAAATATTTGCTCATCCTACACATTTGTATACCAATGCTCTAATTTCGGCTGCATTACCATCTCATCCTGATATAGAAAGAGATGAAATTGTATTACCTGGTGAAGTAGTTTCACCTGTTAATCCACCTGCAGGCGATGTGTTTATGACAAGAACCCCATTACCTGTTAGAAAAAATCATAAATATACTAAAGAGAGACCTCCTTTGATTGAAGTAGGAAAAGATCATTACGTGGTTGAGACTCCTTGGAGCACGGTAACAGGCCATGATCTATCTGAATTTAGACTTTCTGTAGATCAGGAAATGAAATAATTTTTTGGCTCCCGGGCCTGGATTCGAACCAGGACTGGAGGAGTCAAAGTCCTCTGTCCTACCATTAGACTACCCGGGATAAAAAATAAGAATATATTAAATTTACATTGATATTGTAAATTTTCAAATAGAAAATTTTTCAATTTAGAAGTTATTATCTTTTCTTCAGTAAATACTTTGATTAAAATCGGTTATATAATTGTAAGTGCTATTATCCTCTTTCTTGTTTTAAGTAAATTATTGCAACCAATTTATTCCTTAACTTTTAGAAGGTAATAGCACTTTAAAAATAAATATACATAACTTAATCTTAAAATATGGAAATAAAAGAATTGTGGAATTATAAAGTAAATACAGATAATTGGATATCATATTTAGTCTCTATAGTTCTTGGCATTTTACTTGGGTTATCACTTTGTAAATTATTATAGTTTTTATTAGAAAAATTTACACTGATTTTTCAATTAATTAGCCATCTAAAAATTATTACAACTTTTCAACCTTAAATAAATAGATTCATTTATAATTGTTTTGTTATCATTACAAATACGCAAT
>JAACCT010000050.1 GCA_009937255.1 Dehalococcoidales bacterium | reverse complement strand
TCATTTAAATCAATACTTGATGCACCAACTTTAATGAAAGTGTTTGAAAACTCATTTTTATTAAAGAACTGATCACTGGGATAATTATCATTTGATAGTGAATCTAAGTTTTTAGATTCATTTCCAGCAGCAGCAATAACTAAAACATCATTGTCTGAAGCATATCTTATAGCATCAATTACCCATTCCGGGTTAGATGAAAAATATTTACCAAAACTTCCATTTATAATTCTTGCCCCGTTGTCAACGGCATATCTAATTGCTCTAGCTACATCTTTATCATATTCATCTCCATTTGGTATTGCCCTTAAAACCATTATTTCAACTAAATTATTTATTCCTTTATTCCCATCATTATTATGTCTATCTCCAGATATTATACCTGACACATGGGTGGAATGAGATTCGCTATCTTTTATGTTATTTATATTCGAGTCACCATAATTAGTATCATTAATATCATATATATCATCATTCGCAGTTCTTCCATTGAATTCAACATTAAAATGAAAATTAATAAAATCATTATATTGTTCTATACCTTCGCTCAAGTATTCTTTTGTATATCCATAGGATTCAAAATCCTTGTAAATAGTTTTGGCACGAATTAATTTTTCATCTTCAGTTTCAATTTTATTAACATCATCAATACCAAATTTATCATTACCAAGATACCCTGATATAAGTTCTTTAGAATCTTCAAGAATTTGAATGTAATAATTCAAAATGTTTAATTGATCATTGGACTTTTTAATTTCTTTTTTGATTTCCTCTTCTACGAGACTGTATTTTCTATTATTTACTTTATTATCTCTGAGTAGTCTGGTCATTTCTCTTGTTTCATTATACGAAGAACCAAGATAATTCCAACCATTTATATCATCAACATATCCATTATTATCGTCATCTAATCCATTTACAATCTCATTATTATTTATCCATATGTTATTAGATAAATTTTCGTGTTCTATGTCTAAACCTGTGTCTATTATTGCGACAATTACTTTATTTCCATCTAAATCTTTAAGTAGTTCTTTATAAGCTCTTTCTACACTAGTCCCAGGAATAGCATCAATTTCCGGATCAAGATTATGCCAGTTTTGTAGATTAGCATTATCAGTTGAATAACTTGAGGTAAAATTACTTAGGGATGAATAATCATTTAAAAACTTTATTGAACTACATGAAGAGTTCAATAAAATGAGGATTAGAAAAAAAGGTTTTTTCATTATTATGAATCAATTTGATTTAATCTCTCCTTAAGTTTAGTGATCTTGAGTTTTCTCCACCATGTCTTATTTTCTTCATTTTGAAATTCAGATCTGTGAATTTTTTTGTTCAGTTTATTAATCTTTCTTTTGAGGTATGATTTATCAACTTTTTTCATAACTATAAGTTACGAAATTGTATCGAAATATTAAAGAGATTTTCTGTTGTCAATAAAACTTTTTACAAAAACAATCATTGCGATTGATGAAGTAGTAATCATAATTAAAACTCTTGCAAGTCCAATCCCACCTCTTTCAATTGCTCCCGGTAAAACCTGAATAGTTAATGCTGCTAAAATCAAAAGTGTAAAAAGAACAATTACATGGGCTGACATTTTTACAAGCTTTTCTTTATTCAAAAGCATACCTAAAATAAATAGAATTGTCCCAAATACTGCTGGGATTAGTGCTGTAAAAGAATTAGTGTCAATATATCCCCATAACGACATAGTCAATAATGCGATTGAATTAACAGTGTTAAATTTTTGAATGCTTTTAATTTCCATTTTTATATGATTTTGTAAAGATATTATAACTAAATATAGCTATCAAATCATTTTGAAGATATCTTTTCTGTATATGCAATTATTAATGAACTAATAAGTAAAATTGAAGCAGGCAACGATTTAATCAACTCATCGTCTATACTTATGTGCATGTATATAGCTACAAGCATCATAATTGCAATTCCAGATGAAGCA
Organism: Dehalococcoidales bacterium; assembly: GCA_009937255.1. Classification (GTDB taxonomy): domain Bacteria; phylum Chloroflexota; class Dehalococcoidia; order Lucifugimonadales; family Lucifugimonadaceae; genus TMED-70. The sequence goes on along the minus strand of JAACCT010000050.1, from coordinate 134 downwards.
AAAAATCTAAGTTTATTAAAATATAAACTTAAAAGTAAAATTACCGCTAGGGAGACTTTTACAACACCAATAATTAAAAAATAATCCTCTAGTCCATAAACCTCAAATTCCTCCAAAAGATTACCTGCATTTCC
>JAACCT010000009.1 GCA_009937255.1 Dehalococcoidales bacterium | reverse complement strand
TTTAAAAGGAACAATACCTTCTATTATCCAGAATAAAGTAATACCAGAAACCATTATTAGTGCCCTGTTAACAGAAGAAATATTCTCAAATAGTAATAATAAATTTTCCATTCTAATCGAACATAAGTATATCATTTGTATAATCAGTATCTGCTATAAGTCCAGTAGGATTTATGTCAATTGATTTAATAGATTCTAATTTATGCTTTATTTCAAAAGTATATTTTTTTGAAGCCCAGGACCAATCATTAAGTTGTATCCAACTTTTAGCGTATTTAGGTTGTTTCTTATCACCTCTCATTAGAGAAATAGGAATATAATAATATTCCTCCGTTCCATCTTTAAATGTAACTAATACTTCAAGAGGCATCGGCATTAAACCAATTCTTTCTAAAGTAATATTGGATCTATTTTTATCTTTTTCAACTTGATTAATTGCATAATCAATTTTATTTGTTGTTTGTGTCCAGTCTGTCAAATACCAGTTTAAAAGAATTCCTGAAGACTGTTCAGCAATTCTTCTTAAATCATTTGGTAATGGATGAGTAAACTTATAAGTATTAAAATAATTTTTTATTGTTTTATTGAAAGCTTCTAAACCAATTATATACCTTAATTGACTCAAGAATACAAACCCTTTTGAATATGCAGTAGATTCATACGCTCTGTTGTGTTTATATCTGTTTGCATTTGTCGACTGAGGCATCTCTTGTCCTGAATTTGCTAAACTTATATATCTTCCATATGAACTACTTACAGAATTATTGAAATCAGAACCTAGAACAAAGCTCTCAGCTAAATCTCCAAAAAAACTTGCTGAACCTTCATCCATCCATTCATGATTCATTTCATTAGTAGCTAATACTCCTTGGAACCATGCGTGTGCAAGTTCATGAGAAGTTACACTTACAAGAGGAACAAAATCTTTACCAGAGTTAACAAGAGTTAACATAGAATATTCCATTCCACCATCTCCTCCTTGAACAACCGAGTATTGTTTATATGGATAAGTTCCAATATTTTTATTGAAAAATCTTAAAAGTTCAGCAGTAACTGGTTGTAAAGCTTTCCAATTATCGATTATTTCAGGATCATTTTTATAATAAAAATTCAATTGTACACCATTAGCTCCTTGATAAATATCATGATTATAATCAGGATCAGCAGCCCAAGTAAAATCATGAACTTTTGGAGCTATAAAATTCCAAATTCTCTTTTTTCCAGACTTAACACCAAGCTTAAAATTTGAAGGATCACTTTTTTGAAGATATCCAGATGCAGCAACTATATATTCCTCATCAATTTTAATAGTAACATCAAAATCTCCCCAAACACCATGAAACTCTCTTCCAGTATATGGAGCTGTATTCCAACCTTCATAATCATATTCTGACATTTTTGGATACCATTGTGCCATTGAAAATTTCACTCCCATTGGAGAATCTCTTCCAGCTCTTCGAATAGTTATTGGTACCTGACCTTTAAAATCCATTGTAAAGACTGATGAGTTTCCAGGTAAAAGAGGATTAGCAAGTGTTACCTCTAAAATTGTATCTGATAAATAGCTTTCAACATTAATATTATCCTGTTTAAGATTGCTAACAATTAGAAATCCTTCTTCTTCTGGCTTTAATTTACTTATATCGACATCAAACCTAGTATTAATATCATCTCCATTATTTAATCTTACAGCCATATCACTCCCTTTTCTGAATGCATTAAAGTATAAATGAAAAAAGACTTTATTTAAGGTGTCTAATGAATTGTTAGTATAGATTATCTCCTGATCTCCTTTATAAGAGTTATTATTTGCATTTATATCTACTGTAATCTTATAATCTACCTCTTGTTGCCAGTAGTTTTGACTTTGGATACTATTTATGAAAAATAAGGATAAGAATAGGATTAAATGTGAGATATTCATATTCGTTGACTTAGGTTTATATTGAATCAAATATAACTAATTACTTATATCACAAGTGTTAAAAGAATTCTAAAAACATTTATATTTATAAAAAACCATTGTTATGAAAAAAATTATTTATTCACTTCTAATCTTCATGATTTCCTCAAATATTATTTTTGCTCAAGACAAAACTGAAGAAAAAGAAAAAGAAGATAAAACTAAAAAAGAGAAAACTTTTGAGGAAGTGACTAAACAAAGTAAATTAATAGAAGGTCTATTTGATATATATCAAGATAGTATATCAGGTAAAATTCAAATGTTAATTAAAGAAGAGCAGTTAAGTAAAGATTTTATATATGGTTCTCAAATTGCAGATGGAATAGTTCAAGCTGGAGGATTTAGAGGCCTATATAATGATGAGAAGATTATAAATTTTAAAAAATTCTTTGATAAAATTGAAATATCTTTCATTAATACTAATTTCTATTTTGATAAAAATAATCCATTATATAAATCAAGGGAAGCAAATATTAGTAATGCAATAATTTCTAGTTCAAAAATTGATTTTCATGATAAGGAGAATGGAACTTATTTAATTAATGCAAATGATTTATTTCTTTCAGAAGCACTAACTAGAGTAAAACCTCCATCAAGACCAAATCAATCTAGAACAGCTTTTAGTTTAGGTTCTTTAGATAAAGCAAAATCAAAAATTATGGATATTAGAAATTATCCTGAGAATCTCAATATAAAAACAGATTACGTTTATAATAATCCAAATATTTTATCAAGTGGTTCAAATTCAATTTCAGATTCAAGATATGTATCAATGAAGGCTTTCCATACATTAATTGAAATGCCGGATGAAGACTATGAAATAAGACTTGATGATCAAAGAGTTGGTTATTTTTTAACTCAGGTAGACAATCTTACAGATTCAGGAACAACAAATTATAGAGACCTGGTAAATAGATGGAAGTTAATTAAAAAAGACCCAAGTTTGGACATTTCAGAACCTATTAAACCCATTACTTGGTGGATTGAGAACTCAACTCCAATGGAATGGAGACAGACAATAAAGGAAGCAGTACTTCAATGGAATGTTGCTTTTGAAAAGGCTGGTTTTAAAAATGCTGTTGAAGTAAAGATTCAACCTGATGATGCAGATTGGGATGCTGGAGACATTCGTTACAATGTATTGAGATGGACATCTTCACCTAATCCTCCATTTGGAGGTTATGGACCTAGTATGGTTAACCCTAAAACTGGAGAAATAATTGCAGCTGATGTTATGTTAGAGTTTGTTTTCTTTACAAATAGAGTTTTTTATGACAAATTATATTCTAACGCATCTTCAGTGATGAATACAGATAATTATAATCAAACTCATGATCATAATAATTTTGTCTGCTCTGCAGGAAGTATTTTACATGATAATATAAACTTTGGAAGAACTTTTATTGCTTTAAATGGAGATGACTATGATTTAGAGGAGTTAGAAAGACAGTCAATGATGTATTTAATTATGCATGAGGTCGGGCACACTCTAGGTTTAAATCATAATATGAAATCAAGTAGTATTTTCACTCCTCTAGAACTTTATGATAATAATAAGCTAAAGGGAAAAGCTATTTCAGGTTCTGTAATGGATTACCCTGCACTTAATTTAAATCCTAACCCAAAAATTAAATCTCCATATGCAGACTCATCTGTTGGTCATTATGACAAATGGGCCATAGAGTTTGGCTACAAACCTTATAATTCAGAAGAGGAAAGAAATGAAATACTTTCAAGGTCAACTGATCCTTTACTTATTTTTGGAAATGATGCTGACATACTATACTCATCAAGGGGAATAGACCCAAGAGTTCAAACTAATGATATGTCATCTGATCCAATAAGCTACTCTATTGATAGAATGGAACTTGTTAACGATCTATTTGATGATATTTTAGATAAATTTCAAAAACCTGGTGATACTTATGAAGATCTTAGAAGAGCATTCTTTAATCTTAACTCACAGTATGCTGGAGCCGCTTCAACAATTTCTAAATTTATAGGTGGAGTGTATGTTGAAAGATCTGTAATTGGTCAACAAGGTTCTCAAAAACCATATACCACAGTAAGTTATAAAGATCAAAAGCGAGCTTTTAAAGCTTTAGATAAACATATATTTTCTTCTGATAATTATAAAATCCCTTCTGAAATTTTTAATTATTTAGCTAGGCAAAGAAGAGGATTTGATTTTTTTAGTGGTTCTGAGGACCCTAAAATTCATGACATAATTTTATCTAATCAGTCTAGAATATTAAGTCAACTTATGGCTCCTAATACATTACAAAGATTAAAGGATTCTGAGCTTTATGGAAATAAGTATAAATTATCAGAATTTATGTCAGATATAAATAAATCAATATTTTCTGATATTGCTGGAAATGTGGATAGTTTTAGACAAAATTTACAGATAATATACACTAATAGACTTGTTGATATTATAAGTAATGATAAAGGTAAAAGTTATAAAAACCATGCTAAATCCCTCGCATTATTGAATCTTAACGATATTATGGGATTAATTAATTCTAAAGGAAATAGATCCTCTCTAGCTCACAAAATGCATTTAAAGTCAATAATTGAAAAAGCCTTAGATAATGATTAAACTTCTAACTATGAAAAAATTTTTACTACTTAACCTTATATTTTTAGGCTCACTTTATTCACAAGATTATTATTATGAAAAATATGCTCCTTTTGA
>JAACCT010000049.1 GCA_009937255.1 Dehalococcoidales bacterium | reverse complement strand
TTCAGGAAAATATATTGATAATTATAATCCTGCTTCCGGCAAAGTTTATTCATTAATACCAGATAGTAATGAAAATGACATCAATACTGCAGTATTAGCTGCAAAAAATGCTTTTCAAAGCTGGAGTAAAACATCCAAGAAATACAGATCTGACCTTTTAATGCGTCTTGCTTCAAGAATAGAAGATTATTCAGAGGAGCTCATTATTGCAGAAAGTAGAGATAATGGTAAGCCTGAATCTTTAGCTCGCTTAGTTGATATTCCAAGAGCTTCAGAAAATTTTAGGTTTTTTGCTACTGCAATTTTACACTTTTCTTCTGAATTGCATGATATGGATGGTAAGGCTTTGAATTATACATTACGAGAACCTATTGGTGTTGCAGCATGTATTTCTCCTTGGAATTTACCCCTTTATTTATTGACATGGAAAATAGCTCCTGCTTTAGCAGCTGGAAATACAGTAGTTGCAAAACCCTCAGAGGTTACACCAATGTCTGCTTATATTTTAAGCAAGATATGTGCAGAGATCGATTTTCCACCAGGAGTATTAAATATTGTTCATGGTTTAGGAAGTAAAATTGGGGATTCTCTTACTGGTCATGAAGATACCCCTATAGTTTCATTTACAGGCGGTACTCAAACAGGAAGACATATTGCGGGAATTGCCTCTCCAATGTTTAAGAAAATTTCTTTAGAATTAGGTGGGAAAAATCCTAATATTGTTTTTGCAGATGCAAATTTTGATAAAGCAGTTTCAATGGCAGTAAAAGCTGGTTTTTCTAACCAGGGTCAAATTTGCTTATGTGGTTCAAGACTATTTATTGAAGATGGAATTTATGAAAAATTTAAAAAAGCATTAATTGAAAAGGTGTCAAAATTAAAAGTTGGTGATCCACAAGATAATGATGTTGATTTAGGAGCTGTGGTTTCTAAGGTACACATGAATAAAGTATTATCAAAAATTACTCAGGCAAAAAAACTGGGTGGAAATATTTTAATTGGAGGTAATCGTAAATTAATAGAAGGTGATTTGTCAAATGGTTATTATATTGAGCCAACCGTTATTGAAAATCTGCCATTTGACTGTGAAATTAACCAAGAAGAAATCTTTGGCCCTGTATTAACTTTGATTCCATTTAAGGGTGAAGAAGAAGTTATTAGTATGGCAAATTCAACAAAATATGGTCTTTCAGCTAGTATATTTACTGAAAATTTAAGCAAAGGTCATAGAGTAGCTGCTGCTGTTAAATCAGGAGTTGTTTGGATTAATACTTGGCTCTTAAGAGATTTACGTATTCCATTTGGAGGTATGAAACAGTCTGGAGTTGGGAGAGAGGGAGGTTTTAAATCACTACAATTTTTTACCGAACCTAAAAATGTTTGTGTTAAAATTTAAAATATGAATGGAGAAAAATATAACAGTAAAAGAGCTCCACAAGCAGTCGGTCTATATCCACATGCTAGAAAAGTTGGTAATCTTTTATTTCTTTCTGGAGTTGGCCCTAGAGTTGTAAATGAACAAAAAATACCCGGAGTTGAATTAAATAAAGAAGGTGGAATAGCAAGTTATGATATAGCAAAACAATGTCACTCTGTATTTAATAATGTTAAATATATTTTAGAAGATGCTGGCTCATCATGGGACAATATTATAGATGTTCAGGTTTTCTTAACCAATATGAAAGATGATTTTAAAATATATAATAAAATATATGCTGAATACTTTAATGATAATCAACCTTGTAGAACTACTATTGAGATAAATGCACTGCCAACCCCAATTGCAATTGAATTAAAAATAATAGCAACAATTTAAAACATAAAAATTATGAGTAAAATAAAAACACCCTTTAACTTACAGAAATGGATTGATGATAACAGGCACTTATTAAAACCACCTGTAGGAAACAAAAATTTATACGTAGAATCAGAGGATTATATTGTTATGATTGTGGCTGGTCCTAATGCAAGAAAAGATTACCACTATAATGAAACAGAAGAGTTGTTTTATCAAATTGAAGGAGATATTGTTGT
>JAACCT010000048.1 GCA_009937255.1 Dehalococcoidales bacterium | reverse complement strand
TTCAGGCCTTTTTTTCCCACTTAAGTTTATAGTTGAGTTGATTTCTAATCCAAAGCCTTCAAGCCCTATGACTTTCTTAGGGTTGTTAGTTAGTAAATCAAATTTTTTGATACCTAATGTTCTTAAAATTTGCGCTCCTATCCCATATGTCCTTAAATCCATTGGAAATCCTAATGACAAATTGGCATCTACTGTATCTTCACCTTCATCTTGTAAACTATAAGCTTTGATTTTATTAACCAAGCCAATACCTCTTCCTTCTTGTCTCATATAAACTAAAGCACCAGATTCAGCTTTAGAAATTTTTTCTAGTGCTAAATCTAATTGGTCTCCACAATCACATCTTATAGAACCTAAAATATCACCTGTTGTACATTCAGAGTGTACTCTTACTAATGTAACTGATTTATCATTAATCTCACCCTTAACAAGTGCTAGTGGTTCAGAATTATCAACTGTAGATTTAAATGCTATAACTTTGAAATCTCCATATTTAGTTGGTAATTTAGCTTCAGTTACTTTTGTCACTAAATTTTCTTTTGAAATTCTATAAGCAATAATATCTTCTATTGAAACAATAGGTAAATTATATTCTTTAGAGATTTTTTTCAAGTCATCTCCTCGAGCCATAGTACCATCTTCATTCATTACTTCGCAAATTACTGCTGCTGGATTTTTACCAGAAAGTTTGACTAGGTCTACAGAACCTTCTGTATGACCAGCTCTTACTAATACTCCTCCATTTTGATATCTTAAAGGAAAAATATGCCCTGGTTTTACAAAGTCATCTTTTGTAGAGTTTGGATTACTAAGTTTTGTAACGGTATTTGACCTATCCTTAGCTGAAATACCAGATTCAATATCTACAGAAGCATCCACAGAGACTGTAAATGCGGTACCCATTGATTCAGTATTTTTAGTTACCATAGGTTCTAATTCTAAATTGTCTATAATGGATCCATCAAGTGGAGCACAAATCAATCCTCTAGCCACAGTAGCCATAAAATTTATATCATCAGCAGAGCAATCTTGAGCTGGTAAAGCTATATCGCCTTCATTTTCTCGTCCTTCATCATCAACAATAATAACCATCTTTCCTTGTTCGAAAAATTCAATTGCTTTTTCTACAGACTTGATTTGCTTTTCTGTTGGGGCATTGGTATTTAATTTAAAATTATTCATTTTGTTTTCTCTTTATAATTTCTTCAACGTATTTTTTTATATATCTAGCATTTACATCAGTTTCTATGTTAACAAATTGTTTAACTTTTAGATCCTTAAATGTTGTTTCTTTAAGTGTATGAGGAATTAAAGAAATACTAAATAAATTTTTATTTATTTCATTTACAGTCAGACTCGTACCATCTATACAAATATAACCTTTCACTATTATATTGCTAATTACATCTGGATTTGCTTCAAAAATAACATTAGTACTGTCTTTAAGTTGATTGATTTCTTTGCATATAGCTGTATTTTCAACATGACCTTCTATTAGGTGTCCTCCAATTCTAGATTCAAAAGTTGCAGCTCTTTCTAGATTTACATAATTGAGATTTTGTTTCTTTCCTAAGATAGTTTTACTTTTAGTTTCTTCTGAAATTTGAAATGATAAATTATCTTGGTTTATTTTTGTTATTGTAAGGCAAATTCCTGAAACAGATATAGAGTCTCCTATTTTAGAATTTTCTAAAATCTTTTCACATTTAATAGAAATTTCTTCTTCAACAATAGAATTGATTTTCCCAACTTCTTCTACGATCCCAGTAAACATTTTTATTTAGTTCTCCCTATTATTAGTATATCTTCATTGATATTTTCTATGGAAGATATATTTAAATTGATTCTGTCTTTAATTTTTATTATTCCATTACCTTCAACAGAAGTTGGCGAATCTTTACCTCCGAATATGGTTGGAGCAATAAATGCGTATACTTTATCTACTTTTCTTTGGTCAAAAAAACTACCCATTAATGTACCTCCTGATTCAACTAGAATACTGTTACAATCTAGTTTGTTTAGTTCTTTTATTACATCGTTTATTTTTATATTTTCTGTACATTTTATTTGAGTTATATGGTTTGGAAGATTTTTTCTTTTAATATTATCCATAGTAAACCAAATGACTTTTCCAATATCTTGATTTGAGTAAATTTCATAATTTTCATCTAATTTACCATGATTGTCTAGTATCACTCTATATTTAGGATTTCCGATATAAGATTTATTGATTCTTGAATTTAATTTAGGGTTGTCATGTATAACAGAGTTTATACCAGTTATGATTGCATCTGAGTATCCTCTAATTTCATGAACTCTATTTCTAGATTCTTCATTTGTAATCCATTTAGACTCATTTGTTTTAGTAGCAATTTTACCGTCAAGTGTCATTGCTAATTTCACTGATATCAAAGGCCTATTATTTAAGATTTTGAAGTTATAAGCTTCATAAAGTTCATCACATTGTTTGATTTTGCTATCTTCCCAATTTTCTAAGATTTTTATTCCTGCTTTTTTTAAATCATTAAATCCTTGACCATTAACTTTAGGATTTAAATCTATAGTAGGGCATGATACAACACTGATTCCAGCTTTTATTATTTGTTCAGTACAAGGTATATCTTTACTATAAAAATTATGTGGTTCTAGAGTACAGTAAAGAGTTGCTCCATTTAAGTCACCTTTAGAATTTTTTATAGCTTCTATTTCTGCATGACTTCCTGGAGAAATATTGGTCTTTCCTTCTCCAATAATTTTATTATTTAAAACTACAACAGCACCTACTGCTGGCCTAGGAGAAACTTTACCTATGCATTCTTTTGCAAGATCTATTGCTCTTTGCTGAAAATCATTCTCATACATTTATTTTTTTTTGGAGATTTGTTTTTCAAAATCCTTAAAGACTCTACTTTCAGTGGGGTCTATTTGGCCTTGGTATCTACTTTTAAGTTCAGGAGACCCATAAGGCCTTTCAGCTTCTGATAACATTTGTTGGAAAGAAATTTGTCCAATTCTCATTCCGTAATACAGAGTTATAGGTAATCTTGAAACATTGGCTAGTTCTAAAGTTAAATTTCCATCAAAACCAGGATCTACAAATCCAGCTGTAGAATGTATTAATAATCCTAGTCTTCCTAAAGAACTCTTACCTTCAATTCTAGCAACCATATTACTTGGAATTGTTATTTTTTCTAATGTAGATCCTAGTACAAATTCACCAGGATGTAGAATAAATGGTTCATCATCTTTTATTAAAACAGGGCTATTAAGATCTGGAAGCTCTTTTTTAAGATCTATAAAAGGAGCATTAGAATTATTAAAAACAAGTAATTTTTTGTCTAGATGTAAGTCTACACTTGCCGGCTGTACATCTTTTTCGAAGTAAGGATCTATTCCTATTATCCCAGCTTTAACAGCTGCTTTAATATCCCTATCTGAAAGTACCATTCTTTCCTCTATTCTAAAAACTTAGTTAAATTAGATTATATTTTAATTTTTTTTTAAATTGCACCCTATATCATTGAGAAATTACTATATAAATTTCTACTTATCTTCCTCTCTGATTTTTCTTAGAGTAAAAGAACTTGGAGCTGAATCTTCAGGTTTATACCCTAAAGATTTTTTTGCTTTGTCTATTGACCAAATTTTCCAATAATTATCAGAAGTAGCATAGAATGTTTCATATTTAATTTCATTAGAACATTCTATAGCTTTTTCTACTATTTGTGATAAGTCCCTGTGACTTAACCATAAGTTTAAGCTCATGGGAGAAAAGGTGGGGTCATCATCAGAAATAACCCAGCCTATTCTTAGATTAATACTTGAAATATTAAAAAAGTCAGAATAATAACTACCAATAGCTTCTCCAAATGCTTTTGAGACTCCATAGTAAGAATCAGGACGTATTCTAGAATTTTCTTTAAGAGGTTGGTAGTCTTCAGGTAATTTATTATACTCACCATTTCCTATGAATGAATAAGGTTCAATATCATAGAATCCTCCAGTAGCATGTTGAGAGCTTGCAAATATCACTTTCTTAACATTACAAATTTTTGCAGCTTCATATACATTATAAATTCCGATGAGATTATTTTCTAAAACAGATTTCCAGTCTCCATGTACTCTCCTGTCTGCTGCTAAATGAATAACAGTATCTATATTTTCAAATAGAGGGATAATAGAATCTAAATTATTAATATTTCTAATATTACTATTTATATCATCTATTTTTTTTTGATCTAAAATACTAAGGTCATACTTTTCTTTTAGACTCTTAATAAGAATTTTTCCAACTAATCCTGCACCACCAGTTAACAACACTTTTTTATTTGACATGATATTTAATTTAATTTATTTCAATATACATAATATAAATTTTTCTTATAAACAATATAGAATAAAAACTAAATATATTAAAATAAATTCATGATTTACAATTTACTTTCTATATCTAAAACAATTATTGCAACCTCAATATTTATTATTATACTTACACTTCTATTTTCATCATTTGAAGTTAATGGAAGATCTATGACCCCAACCCTTAATGATGGTGATAGAGTTTTAATTTTAAAATTAAACTATATTAATTTACCTTTTTTAGAAAAAAAATTAATTATTACCTCTCCTAAGAAAGATTCAATTATAGCTTTTCAAAAAGAAGATGGTGTAGAGCTAATTAAAAGAGTTATAGCTTTACCTAATGATGAGGTAGATATTAAAAATCAAACTGTCTACGTGAATAACTCTATTCAGGGTAGGGGATTAGGCTTAACATCTCCTAAAAATACATTCCCTATAACTTTAGAGGATGATTGCATTTTTGTGCTTGGAGATAATAGGAATTTATCAAATGATTCTAGAGCATTTGGTTGCGTACCAATAGAAAATATTAAGGGTAATTTGGCATTAAGATTATGGCCTATTAAAGATATAAAATTATTTAGATAAAAAAAACTATTTCTTCAGGAAAATTGATAGGAGGTTTTCCAAGAGAAATTTCAAATTGTCCAACCTCATTCTTGTTTCTTATAAAAGAAGGAGGTGCAATGGTAAATCCATCTGAATAAATTTTTATTCCATTATAGATACTATTTTTTTCATTTTTTTCATAATTAAAAGTAGGTAGCTTTTTTGAATAATTAAACCAAAATTGTATTTTATGTTCTGGTGTATAGATACAAGTTGTAGCTGTAATTAGCGTTTCAAGAAGATTTTGAAAAATAATATCTGATATATTTGTTTCATTTTTTTTTGAAAGATTATTAATTAAATTATTTAGACTTTTTTCATTTTCAAATTCTAAAATAGATAAATTACCTATTTCACCCAAAATCAACCCACAGTTATCAAGTTTTTTTTCCGCAAACCAATTATAAATTTCTTGTTCTGACATTTGAATTCCATTTAATGCATTTAAATACAGCATTCTTCCTTCTTTTGAATCATGAATTTCTTCAGAAAATGGTTTGATTGGAAATGGAAGTAGTCCAAAACTCTGGTATTCAAACAAAGTTTGAATCATTTCAAGTTCATTTTTCATAAATACTCCTTATATTAATGAAAAAAACCATTTGGATCTAGCCATTTTTTTGATACTCGAACTGATAAAACTTCTCCTTCACAAGTTAGATCACCTTTGTGGGAATAAAAATTTGCTTGAAAAAGAGTACTTTTTACTTTTCTTTCTTTAACTTTTGCGATTATTGTAACTGGTCCATCCATAGGTGTTGGTTTCTTAAAATTTATTTTCAATGAACCTGTTGCAAACCAAATAGCTTGACCTTCACCAATTTCTCTATTCTCAACTTTATATGCGTCTGCAATAGAAGAACACACACAATGACAGTCAATAAGAGTAGAAATGGTTCCTCCATTCATAACATCAGGAGGCATGGCAGCATGATGACTTTTAGGTTGAAAAATACAAATTGCTTCATCTTTTTCCCAGAATGATTTAATTTGTAATCCTTGATCATTCCAGGCACCGCAACCATAGCAATTATTACCTTGTAATTTATCTTGAAAAAAATTTTTCATAAATAAATTTTATAATTTTCGTAAAAAATTTAAGTAAATAGAACTAAGTGTTAAGCTAAGGATTAGTATTAATACTCCTAAAATTATTTCAAAAATCCCAAGTAGCTGAATATCTTGAAAATATGATTGTTGACTTAAATTAGTAGCTTCTTCAAATTGTCTTCTATTTGCTTCTGATTTACCTAAATATCCACTTATTATAAAAAACAAACCAAATATTATAATTACTACTTGGATTATAGTAAAAATTAAATCAATGATTTTTATATTGTAAAATTTCATAAATAACCTTTAATATCATTTTATCAAATCAATAATAATCTTAGTATTAGCTATAATAAATATTGTAAACTATACTAGTTGACAATATAATTATAAAAAATCAAAAAACTATGAATAAATCAACCGAAATATTAGAGATTATAAAAAATAGAAGAAATACAAAAAGTTTTACTGACAAAGATGTCTCCATTCAAGATATTGAATATTTATTAGAATCAGGAACATGGGCACCAAATCATAGAAATACTGAACCTTGGAGATTTTTTGTTGTTCAAAAGAATTCTCTATTAAAAAAAATAATTTCTAAAGAAATGATTATTTTACAAGAAAAAAAATCTAATAAATTATTATCAGAGGAGCAAAAAAATAAAATTAAAATTACTGTTGCAAATGCTCCTTCTTTAGTATTTGTTTTTAGTTTAATAGATATCAATAATGAAGAAGTTACTGAAGAAAATTATGGAGCTGTTTGCTGTGCTATCCAAAATATTCAATTAGTAGCAACTTCTATTGGACTTGGAGTAGGTTGGTCTACTGGGACTATTTCAAAAATTGATAATTTAAATACAATTTTAGGAATAACTGAAAATTTGAAAATTACAGGTGTATTAAGTATTGGTTACCCAGATTTAAAAATTTCAAAAACAAGAACTAATTACAAAACTCTTACAAAGTGGCTTTAAGAAAATTAGATCAATCATGTATTTTTCTTGAAGCTATCATTCCTCCGTCGACTAAAAGTGTCTCTCCGTTTACGTATTGACCCATGTCTGAAGCTAAATAAAGTACTGCATTAGCTATATCACTAGGTAAACCTCCTTTAGCAGAAGGAACAAAGTTTTTAAAATCTTCAATGTTATGAGGTGGACCATCTGCAGATTCATCATTTATATCATCAGGAAGTTTGTTTGAAATAGCTCCAGGCGCTATACAGTTTGCAGTTATGTTTTTTCCAGAAAGATCAGCGGCTATACCTTGGACCATTCTTCTTAATGCCATTTTTGCTGTTCCATAAGCTGTCCAGTCGGGCATTGCAACGTATGAATGAACACTAGACATACAAATTATTCTTCCACCGTTACCAGTCTTAATCATTTCTTTTGCAGCTCTTTGAGATGCAAAAAAATAACCTTTAAGAGACAAGTCCATCATTCGATCCCAATATAATTCATCTGTCTTAAAAAAAGATTTTGTTTGATCAGGAAATATTGCATTGTTAATTAAAATATCTATTTGATGATGAGATTTGAGGAATGAATCAAAAACAGAATTTATATCACTCATAGTACTTACATCACCCTGATGAAAAGTTGCTTTAATATTTTTATTTTGAAGTAACTCAATCCCTTTTTTAGAAACTTCATCATCGACTATATCGTTTATTCCTATATCTGCTCCTTCATTTCCTAGCATTATAGCGATACCTCGGCCAATTCCTTTTCTAGCACCAGTAATTAAGACTTTTTTCCCATCTAATAATCCCATTAATTCTCCTGTAGTAATTATATAATTAATTATATATTCAATCTTTTGAGACAACTGGCATAAGCTTGTAGTAATTTTCATCATTAATAATATTTATTATGAAGTATGCTAAAGATTTTCTATTAATAATTAAGCTTGGCTTAGGATGATTTTTATAAGATTCTTTTATTTTCATTAATTTTTTTGTATTTATAAATGCTACAGGTCTTAATATTGTCCAATTAAGATTAGAATTTTTAATTATTTCTTCGTGTTTTTCATGATCTTTATAAGGATATTTTAAGTTAGAAAATTTTATTAGATATTTAAACCAAAATGGTATATCTTTTTTAGTTTCATTAGCTCCCCATGCAGAAATACTTATAAATCTATTTATTTGCTTTTCTTTTGATATTTTTAAAATATTATTTGTAAAATCTGAAATAGTAGTTTTGGAATTTGTAATTTTAGACCAAGGTATTATATTTCTTCTACAAACATTTAAAGTACTTATTACAATTGATGAATCCTCTAAAGCATAAATTAGATCTTTATAAGATGTTGCGTCTCCTTTAAAAACTTTAATATATGGACTTTGATTATTTATTTTTTTTGGATCTCTAACTAAGCAATTTATATTTATTTTATTTTTTATTGCATAAAGTAAAATTTCTTTACCTAAACCACCTGTAGCTCCTAACAAGAGAATTTTCATATTTTTGAATTTTTTATTTGTATTTTTAAAATCATTTTAGCTTTCTTTTGAAAGCCAAATTTTCAAATCATTTATGACTTCCATAGAAATTTCATGGCCAATATTATATTCATAATAATTGACTTCGAATCCTAATTTATTAAGCTTAATATTCGTATCTCTTCCATCTTCTACACTGATAATTGAGTCTTCTTTTCCATGTGACATAAATATTTTAGTTTTTGGTTCTAGTTTAATTTCATTGTGTTGAATTGATCTTGAGCTTAAAATTATTGCACCTTTAAATAAATTTGAATTAGAAAAATTGCTGTTTAGAGTCATCATTCCACCTTGAGAAAAACCACCTATATAAATTTTACCTATATTTTTTTTAAACATCTCTAAAATTTCATTAATAGTTTTATCTAGTAAATTTTCTGAAATAGAAATATTTAAATCTTCTATAGGGAACCATGCAAAACCTTTTTGCCCAATTCCAATATTCATTTCTATAGGAGCATTTGGAAAAACGTATATAAAATCCTTATCATTTATTATTGGAGCAATTCCAGATAAATCGTGCATGCTAGCACCGTAGCCATGCATAAGGATCACTATTGTGTATTTTTTATCTTGATTAAAATCATCAGGAATAAGAGATAAAAAGGGTAGATTTTCACCAAAATGTTCTTTGGATTTCATTTATTTTCTTGGTAATAGTGATTTTATAAGAATCTTCAAAGGAAGAAGTAAAATTTTAATTGGTAATAGTATTATTTTTGTAAAAATAAAAATCATCTTTATTTATTCCTAATATATATTTTAAAAATCTAAAAATCTATTTTATAATTATAATGTAAAAATTATAATTTTTAATATAGGAAAAAAATGAGTTTAGATAAAGGAAAAAAATATTTATTAAACTCGAAATTAAAAATTCCTCCTATAATTTTCTTTGCTCCAGTTATATTAGGTGGAAATTTAGAAAATTTATTTTTTAAAAAATTTCAAATTTCCAGTACATTTTTCTTAATTATTGGATTGCTTATATTTTTTTTAGGTGTTGTAATAATGATTATTTCTTTAAAAGATTTTTATACAAATCATGAATCACCAGCACCTTTCATAGAAACAAAAAAAATTATTACAACAGGGATTTTTAAATTTACTAGAAATCCAATGTACGTTTCTTTTTTTATTTCAGCATTTGGTATTTCTACAATCTTTTCTTCTTTAGGCATCTTAATAGGAGCAATAGTAGGAATATTTCTTATACACAGAATTGTTGTTCTAAGTGAAGAAAGAAGATTGGATAATTTTGATGGTTACAAGAAATATAAAAGTAAAACAAGAAGATGGATTTAAGTATTATTTAAATAAGTTATCTAAGAATATTTAAGACGCTAATTCCGATAGTCATAGTAAGAAATAATAATCCTATTACCCAACTTATTTTGTTAATCATATTTTAAAAATATTTAAATAAAGTGCTATCATCTTCTAGTTATTTTCTAGCAAATAAGAAAACTGCAAAATTAGTCAATAATAGCACTTTATAATTATATACTCTGAAAAATTTTTTTGTAATTTTACAACTATAAAAAAACTCTATTGATAAACACAGAAATAATTAAAATTATCAAGAAAAGTGAAAAAAGTATTTTTGCTTTTAAGAGTTTAAATATCAATATTATTTATATATTTTCAATTTTTACTTCACATAGTTTTTCATTTCTTTCAAAACCTAAAACTTTGCTATAAAAAAACAGCTCCGATTCTAAAGATGCTTTAATATTTTTTGATTGTCTAAATCCATGTTGTTCACCTTCAAACATAACTAATGAGTATGGTATTTTTTTATTTTCTAAACCTTTTGCTAAAATTTCAGCTTGAGATGGAGGGACTATTTTATCCTCTGTACCTTGAAAAATTATCATCGGACATGAAAGCTGGTCTGTAAAATTAATTGCTGATCTATCATAGTATTTTTCTTTTTCCTCTGGGTATTTACCTATAAGTGATTCAAGATATTTTGATTCGAATTTATGCGTATCATCAATAAAAACGGATAAATCTGCTATTCCATAATAAGTAGCTCCTACTGCAAATCTGTCATGGAAAGTTAAGGCATTTATTGTTGTGTAACCACCAGCTGAACCTCCCTTAATAGCCGCTCTTTCAGAATCTACAAGACCTTTTTTAGAAAGATAGTCTACTGCTGCAATACAGTCGTCAGTATCATATACACCCCAATTTCCTTTTAATGAATCTCTAAATTTTCTTCCGTAACCAGTTGATCCTCTATAATTTACATCTACAACAGCAATCCCTCTATTAGTCCAGTACTGAATAGATAAATTTAAAGAATTACTAGTAGCAGAAGTTGGACCTCCATGGCTTATTACCAGTAAAGGAGGTTTTTCCTGAGAGTCACTTTGATAATTTTTATTTTTAGGTTTGTAAAAGTAGCCGTATGCAATAGCATTTTCTGTAGTAGGAAAAGTGATTTCTTCTGGCATTGAAATTTCTTCATTATCTATTGCTAATGAGTTAGATACTTTGATTGTGTTAAGTTCTTTTTTTTCTAAATCAAGAGATACGATTTCGCTATTAGATACAGGTGAAGCTCCAATATACAAAGCTTTATTATCAATAAAGCTTAAACTTCCTATAGAAGTATGTAAAACTTCTATTTCTTCAATTATTTCACCAGAAATATTTATTTTTCTAATCAAGCCTTTATTTTTGTCTTTTGAAGGTCCTCTCAAGTAAATAAAATTATCTTTTAAAAAGTACGTTCTGACGCCAAAATTCCATGCCGGTTCTCCATGGTCAGTTTCTTCATCTAATATTGTAGACTTTTTATTATCTGAATATTTTTTTAAGTTCCACCAACCAGATTCATCGCTGATATAAATTAAATGACCTAATTCACTCCATTCAGGCTGAATGATGCTTATATTTTTTGACCCATCGATTAATTTTTTATTGCTAATACCATCTAAATCAAAATTTCCTATATTTAATTCAGTTCCATCCCATGGCATATTTGGATGATCCCATTCAAGCCAGCAAATCTCATTATTCGTAGGATTTATTCTTGGAGAGGAATAAAAATCTCTACCTGTACATAAGACTAATTGAGAGCTTTTTGTTGTAGAAATTGCTACTAGTTCATTTTTAGCCTCTACTTTTTCAAAATGCGTTTCTCTTACACAAAATAACCATTCTTCGTCAATGGATAAGGTCAAATCACTATAACGAATAGATTTTTCAAAAGGAGGTTCTTTTGTTAGAGGATTAACATTTTCTCCATCTACTTTGTATATTCTTTGATCATCCCAATTAGTAAAATAAATATTTTTTTTGCCAACCGCAAAAGATCCCCCTCCATATTCATGAACAGCATTTCTTGAATTAAATTCTTTTGGAATTATATCTGAGACGTTTCCCTTAGATGTTTGTTTTACTATTACGTAACGTCCTGATTCCTCAGGTCTTCCTTCTAAAAAATATACTTCTGATCCATTTGATCTTATTTCGCTAAATTTTAAACCGCCATTCACAATAAGATCTGATGTTATAGATGAATCCCAAGATCCATATTGTAGTTTTACTTTTTTGCTCATAATAAATTCCTATTTTTCTATTTTATAAATTTAAAATTTCATTACATTATTTGACATAATAATACTCTAAATTATGGATTCATTTTACCTACAAACTCAATTCTAAAATGATATACAAATAATGTATAGAGTATAAAAAAAATAATCAAAATGAAAAAAACTGAAATTTTTGATTCATTTATATCATCTTTAGAAGGTATATCTGATGACATGACTATAATGATTGGGGGTTTTGGAGGGCAAGGAGGTCAACCAACAAACCTTATGCTTGCTTTGAAAGAACTTAATGTTAAAAATATAACTCTTATAGGTAATGTTGCTGGAATATCAATGATTACTGGATATGGATGGATTGATGAAGATAAAAAAAATGCTATTGATCATAGTATATTTTTTGAAAATAAACAGGTAAAAAAAATAATCTGCTCATTTCCAGTGCCGGCTCAAAGAAAACCTTATTCTGAAATTGAAAAATCTTGGAAAAATAATGAAACAATTGTTGAAATAGTACCCCAAGGAACTTTAGCTGAAAAAATAAGAGCTGCTGGCTCTGGAATTCCAGCTTTTTATACTAAAACAGGAGTTGGAACGATAGTAGAAGAAAATAAAGAAACAAAAATAATTAATGGTGAAAAATTTATTTTAGAGTATGCACTATCTTCTGACGTAGCATTAATTAATGCTAATCATTCTGATGAATTTGGAAATTTAGTTTATGTAGGAACTTCTAGAGCATTTAATCCAATTATGGCTACGGCATCAAAATTAACTATTGCTGAAGTAGATAAAATTATTTCATCTAGATTAATTAATTCTGAAAGAATTGGAACACCAGGAATATACGTAAATAGAATTGTGTCAAAAAATAATGAAATTTCCTAAAAAATTAAATAAAGATAATATTGCGTATAGAGCTTCTATGGAACTAGAAGAAAATTCTTATGTTAATTTAGGTATAGGGTTACCTTCCCTTTGTGCAAAATATATTGATAAGAAAAAAAATATTAGATTTCAAGCTGAAAATGGTGTTTTAGGATTTGATGAATTATCCCAAAGTAATTTACAAAACCCAGATTATATGGATGCTGGAGGACAATTTTAGCTTTAAAACCTGGTATGTCATTTTTTGATTCTGCTGATTCTTTTTCTATGATTAGAGGAGGATATATAGATGTAACTATTTTAGGTGGCATGCAAGTTTCGGAAGATGGTAATCTAGCTAATTGGATGATAAAAGATAGAGGAATTGGATCTATAGGTGGTGCAATGGATTTAGTTTCAGGTGCAAAAAAAGTTATAGTAACTATGGAACATGTTACTAAAGAAAATCAGTATAAAATTTTAAAAAATTGTAAATTTCCTTTAACAGGAAAAAATTGTGTTAATAAAATAATAACTGATATAGCTGTAATTGATGTAACAAACGAAGGATTAGTAATAAAAGAGATTGCTCCAAAATGGAATTTTGAAATGGTACAAGAATTAACTGAGCCTAAACTTATAATAAAACAAAAACCTAAAGTTTATAAAATAGATTAATATTTTTTTGATTTCTAAAATTTATAATTTGCACATTTTTCACATGTATTACTTGGAATTAATCCAACAAACATTAGAAATTTAAATACTTTACATCCGGCACAAAATCCTAAAAAAGATTCTAAAGAAGCAAAAACAATTAAAGTAGACATAAGGCTAAGAGCTATAAAATTAAGCCCAATCAAGAAAAATATAGTTGTAAAAATTGAAAAAAACAAACCTATAGCTTGAGCAAATCTTTTTGGAGGTCCAGGAACTAGATTTTCTCGCCTATTTAATTTTGGTACAAGAATTTTTGTAACAAAAAGAGCTAATGGACTAATTTTAGGACCAGATGTAACTCTAGCTAAAAAACCATATATTAAACATCCAAGTAATATATAAGCATAACTACTATTATTTATCAGTAGTACTAGTATAGGTAGCGAAAGTATTACTACTCCAAGTGCAACAAATCGTGCAGAAATTTCATTTATTAATTCAGGAAAAGAAAAAAAATTATTAATTTGTTTATTCATCTGTTTATTATTTTGTTTATCGTAAAATCATCCATAAAAAAAACCCCTTCAAGGGGTTTCTCAATTATATAAAAATGTAAAAACATATGTATTTATAAGAGAAACCTATCGTTTCTACAACAACAACAATTTTTCATTTCAATACAATACATAATTCAGAATTCTAACATAAATAAATTATTCTCTAACTATATGTAATTAGTTTTTATTTTTATTTTTGTTATTTTTAACAATTTTTTCAGACATGACAGTCGCTATAACAATGGCTATTCCTATTATAATTCCTATAAATGTTCCAAGGTTTACCCAAGCACCAAAAAATGTTCCTACTACAATTCCATAAATTATTGATTTTATATAAACTTTTAGATTCATTTTAAACTTCTATATTATTGATCAATTTTCCTGAAGTAATAATTTTGAAACTTTATTAAAAGTATTCCATTGATTAATACTTATAGACATATTTGGTGCTGAAATTAATGGAAATAGGGATCTAGTAAACTCTAATTCAATGGAATAACCTGAAAAATCTTCATGTAAACTTTGTACTTTAATATTGCCAAGTTGCATTGCAAGTTCATTGATATCAGAGTCTTTAGTGAATATATCTGCTAAATTTCTACTATAACTATTATGTTGCCAATTTACAGATTTAACTTTTCCAAAAATAGGGAATGTTTTATTTCGAATGGATTTTACTTCAATAGAATTTTCTTGGGACTTTGACGTATCAGCTGGTACTGCAAAATATATCCACCATCTTGGAGGATCATTTTTCCTGCCCGATTTTTTGATTATATTTATATATTTTATAAGAGATTCTGAATTTATTTTTATGACACCTAAACTTCTTCTATGCCAAGGATTGAATAATTTTTCTTCAATAATATTTCTTTCAGCCATTTCAGCTTCTAATCCTATGTCAGAAAGTAATTTACAAAATTTATCTCTAGTTTTATCTCTTAATAGACTTATCATACTCTTATAATACTATTTATTAGTTATTTAAGAAAATGGAATGAATTACCATTATTTAGTCATCAAACCAATTTTTATGATTATATGCAGATTCCCAAAATAGAAATTCATATCTAAGGGCCGTGTGAAATAAATACTCTGCTCTGTCCAAAGTTATTTTAGAATTATTATTTAAGTAGTTTTCAAGCCAGGAAACTAACTCTCCCAAAACATTAGGACCATGTAAATCAATCCATTCTTTGTAAACTAAATTTTTAGGATTTGCACCTTCTTCTAAAAGACGGTTACCCCAGTCAAGATATGTTCCTTCTGTTACGAATAAAACTAATGCTATATCGTCAAACGTTCCCTCTAATGAAGTTCTAACTAAGAAGTCACCAAATGCTTGAGTAACTGGTGATGCTTTAGCTGAAGAGTAATCTTGTTTAGTTGCACCAAGTTTTTTAAAAAAACGAATAAATAAATCATTTTCAGGATCTAAGACACCAATTAAAAATTTGTTAAAAATTGAAGCAGTATTCAAATCAGGTGCTTTAGCAATTCCTTGAGCAGCTAGCGGTACTAAGTCATTTACGAAAACGTAATCTTGTAAAAAATATGCCTTAAATATACTTGGAGGCAAGGATCCATCTCCTAGTTGAGAAACAAATTTATGATGAGTCATAGATTTCCATAATTCAGAATATTTTATTTTTAAATTTGATATTAATGTCACTGATAAAACCCTTTTATTTATTTGTTCTTTTTAACGAGACAGTTAATTATGAATCAATCAGATTAATTTTTCAATAGAGACTATTTTTATATATAGTTTAGAGTCGATAATAGTATCTCTTATAAATAGAATAGAATTGAATAGAAAGATAATATTAATAAATCAAAGGAGAATTAATATGGAATTTATATCTGCAGTCAAAGATGGATTTAAAAATTATGCAAATACTAAAGTTACAGCATCAAGGTCTCAATTATATTATTGGTTTTTATTCGCATTAATATCAATTACGGTTTTTAACTTAATTGATATTGTTATTTTTGATTCTAATACTTATACTCAATTACTCGAACTTAACCAACCTACAGGGTGGTTAAGTAGAATATGGTTTTGGTCTATTGTTACACCTTCAATTACTATTATTGTAAGAAGGATAAAAGATATGGCTAAGCCTGTCTGGAATCAAAAGTCATTTATTGATATTCCTATTATGATCGTAATTTTACTTGTTATGTTGTTTATATTGGCTTACTAATAATTTTCATAAAAAATTAGCTGAAACTATAACTCAATATACTGATAATTAGGTAATCTGATAAAATTTTCTATAGATGAAATAATAATAATACAAGCATGATTTTTGATATTTTATATACTCTAGTAATATTACAAGTTGGACTTACAGCAGGGCTTTTATTTATATTTTCAATTGCCGTTACCCCAGGATTGGCAAGACTTAATGAGGAAGAATATTATCGTGCTATGAAATTTATAAATCAGGTAATCTTAAATCCAATATTTTTTATAGTTTTCATAGGCCCTGTATTTACAATGCCATTTCTAACTTATATGAGCAGAAATGATTCAAATATGTTTATATTTACTTTATTTTAATCAATCTTATATCTTTTAGGTGTCATATTAGTTACAACCCTTAGAAATGTTCCGCTAAATAATAAATTAGAAAAATTAAAATCAAAAGACTTTAAGGATGTTTTTTTATGGTACAAAAAACCATGGAATTTTTGGAATAATATCAGAACTTTTTTTGGAATAACTTCTTTTTTATTCCTAACTATAAATTTAGTTTTTTTATAAAACCAAAAGATGATGGGGCATAAGGATTTGAAAACTACAATGAAACATTACTGCTAATCTAATTTTGCAACAGATAATTTCCCATCCACTTTATGTTTCAGAATAAGATTTTTTACAAAACCACTTACTTTCATATTCTCTACAAAACCTGCTATATATTTTGATGCTTCTGTATTTTCTTTTGAAGTTCCTATAGCTTGTTGGACTGACATAAAGTACCCTTCTAATAATTTAGAATCATTTATTGTCTTTACTGTTTCCATTAATTGTGGTCGCAATCCTGCTAGTGCATCTAAGTTTTTATTAATAAAATTATCGACTGAATTTTCTACTCCGTCTGTTGTTAATAATTTTGCATTTTTAATATTTCTTTCTAGCCATAAACAGTATGCTGATCTATCTGCAACAGAAATTGTTTTCCCATCCATATCTACATCTTCTATATTAGATATTGTTGAATTTGATTTTACTAAATATGTCGCCTGAATCTCGGCATATGCAGAACTGAAGTTTATTTTTTCAGCTCTTTGTGGCTCTGCACCAATATTGCATATATCCCATTTGTTTTTACCTGCATCATCTGATATTTCGCCCGGACTAGAATATGGAATCAGTTCAAGTTTTAGATTTAGGTTTTTAGCTAATTCTTGTGCCATATCAGGTGATACGCCAATAGGAGTACCATCTGACATC
>JAACCT010000047.1 GCA_009937255.1 Dehalococcoidales bacterium | reverse complement strand
CTTCGTCTTGAGTTAATTTTCCTTCAGAAACAGCAGAGATTAGCTTTGCTTTAATTTGTTCTACCGTAGGCTTTTCTCCAAATCTACTAGTTTCATCAGCTTGTAAATAATTTTCACTAGTAATCAATGCTGTTAAGAAAATTATTATAGCAATTATAGCTATATATAATTGCTTATGTATTTTATTATTTTCATCCAAAAACATTTTTTTCATTTTTTTCTCCTAAACGTAATTTTATGTATATGGATAACTTTATTTTATCAATATGTACATCATATAAAAATTTTATGAAGATTTTGTGAAGGTATTAAGAAGATTTTGATTTATACTGATTTTATACTAAATATTTTGATATTATTTAATAAAAATCTATTAAAAATAAAAGGCCCGAGTGGCGGAATGGCAGACGCGGTCGACTCAAAATCGGCTGGGGAAACCCGTGTGGGTTCGACTCCCACCTTGGGCACCAAAACAATTATTTATAAAATATAAGAATTGAAAACCTTATATTTTGAAAAAAAATATAAGATTTCATTTATAATAATAACTATTACTAAAAATTTAGATTTTTAGACTTACAAGCGGGGGTAGCTCAGTTGGTAGAGCATCTGCCTTCCAAGCAGAATGTCGCGAGTTCGAATCTCGTCTCCCGCTCCAAAATTCCATTCTAAATATTTTTAAAGATAATCATAAAAAAGGTTTCTTAAACCAGTCTAGGATGAATCAATTATAAAAGCTTTCTAATTGATTTTTATCCATAATAAACTATTATTTCTAAATAAAAATTTTTTTATACTAAATTATCATAATGATTTTTTTTCCTTCAAATATTAATTTGATATTAAAAAAGCATATTTCATGGAGATTATAATGAAAGCAGCTGTACTTTTTGAACCCAATGGAAAACTATCTGTGGAAAATGTAGATATTTCTGAACCAAAAAAAGATGAAGTACTTATAAAAATAAGCGCCAGTGGTTTATGCCACACAGATTGGGAAACTATGCGTGGATATCAACCAGTAAATTTACCTGCAATTATAGGTCATGAAGGAGCAGGCATAGTAGAAGCTGTAGGAGAAGGTGTAGATAATGTTGAGATAGGAGATCATGTTATTTGTTCTTGGAACCCAAATTGTGGGATTTGTTTTTACTGCGATAATGACCAACCTATTCTTTGTGAAATACAAAAAAAATATGGCTCAAAAGGTGTTTTATTTGATGGTACAACTAGAGCATCATTAAATGGGAAAAATTTACATTACTATAGCTTAGTTTCTTCACATGCTGAATATACTATTATTCCAAAACAAGCAGCGGTAAAAGTAAGAAAAGACTTTCCATTAGATAAAGCTGCCTTACTCGGTTGTGCTGTTATGACTGGTTATGGTGGCGCTGTTTATGCTGGAAATATTAAACCAGAAACTTCAGTTGTGGTAATAGGATGTGGAGCTGTTGGATTAAGTGCAATACAAGGAGCTAGAATTTCAGGCGCATCTAAGATTATTGCAGTAGATATTTTTGATAATAAATTAGAATTTGCTAAAAGAGTTGGTGCAACTCATACTATAAATTCTAAAAATACAAATCCTGTTGAATTTTGTTTAGATATTACTGAAGGAAGAGGTGTAGATTGTGCTATAGAATCTGCGGGTCAAAATGAAACTATAAGACAAACTTTAGAATGTTCAAGACCTGGAGCAAGAATTGTCATTCTTGGAAAAACTCCCTATGGTGTAGAGATAAATCTTCCTTTCTATACTCTAATGGGAGAAAGAGAAATCATAAGAACTTCATATGGGAAAAGTCACCCTAGAATAGATTTCCCAAGATTAGCAAATCTATATATGTCAGGAAGGTTATTTTTAGATGAAATGATTACAAAAACATATGATATTGAAGAAATAAATACAGGATTTGCTGCACTAGAAAATGGTGAATTAGCAAGAGGTTTAATTATATTTAAGTAGTTATTAATAATAATAGGAGAGAAACTTAATGGGAAAAATATTAAAATTTTCAGGAAACAATATTGATAGACTAGAAGTTCAAAGAAGAGATGAAAATTGGATATCTGATAAATTATCAGATCCAGATTCAAAAGTAATAGTTTATAACAAATCTAAAGTTTTAGTAAAAAAAATATTTTCTAATATAACTCTAAAATTTATCCCCCTAGGTGATATTAAAAGTAAAGGAATTGAACCTAAATTAATTTTAGTTGGAGATTTATCAGGAGAAATATACCTAGCTACAGATCTAAATGATTTTGCAGACGAGAAAGTAAACACTATACTTTCTGATGGAGATGAATTCATAGATTGTAGAACAGCTGGAGATGAATTAAGTCTTTCTCAAGGTGGAATCATAAGCCAAAGTAAAAGCCAACTTGAGTGGAATAGAAAAAATGGATTTTGTGGAATTTGTGGAGGAAAAACTAATGGACAAAGAGGCGGACAGTCTAGAAAATGTCTTACTTGTGAGACTGAAATGTTCCCAAGGACAGATCCTGTAATGATTACAGTAGTTAGTGATGGAGACTATTGCCTTCTAGGTCAATCTAAAGGAAGACTTTCTAAATTAAATATTTATTCCTGTCTTGCAGGTTTTGTAGATCAAGGAGAGTCGATTGAAGAGGCTGTATCAAGAGAAATAATGGAAGAGTCAGGGATTAAAGTTAAAAATGTGAATTACTATGCATCTCAACCTTGGCCTTTTCCATGGTCTTTAATGATTGGCTGCCATGCTGAAGCTGAAACAAATGAAATAAATTATGACGAGCATGAAATGCACTCAGTAAAATGGTTTCATAGAGATGAAGTTTTAGATGCTTTGAAAGAATCTAATGATGATCTTTCAGTACCTGGTTCTATAGCTATTGCTCACCACTTAATAAAAGCTTGGGCAACAAAAGAAGTATAAAATTAGTGTTATTCTTCTCGTCTTTGCTCTGCGACATCTAATGTGTCACTAAATTCACCTGGAATAATTCCTAAAAATTTTCCTCCAAGTAAATGTTTAACATCAATTACTACACCAACCATTAAGCTTTCTCTTATTATTTTATCTGCAGCTTCTCTAGAAGTATCCTTTATACTATTTTCAAACATTTTCGCAATAGCTTCTTCAGAAATTTCTAATCTACCACTTTCTTCTTCATCAGGTGTATAAGTCCATCTAGCAGTTATATTAACAATCATTGTAGTGATTAGAAAACCCATTACTAATCCTGCAGCTAGGCCTCCAAGTGCATTTACTTTATCTCCTATTCCAAAAGTAATTTTTGACAAAATCATTTGTACAAAACCACTTGAAATTTGAACTAAGATAAATCCAGCTATTAACAATAATCCATAGCCAACTACTGTTACCAATGCATCACTTTCTAATTCAAGACCAATTGCATCTACAATTGTTTGCGAAAGGATTGCTCCTATAACCATAGTTACTGCTATTAAAATAATATATAGTAAATTTTTAATTAGGCCCATTCTGTAACCTAATATAACTCCTAACACTAAAGGTGCTATAAGAACCCAATCATACCAATTCATATGAAACCTCTTTTATTGTATTTGCTATATTAAACGATTTATAATAAATTATATTTTAATCACTATATATTAGCTATAATTTAATGTAATTTTATATGTTTATGTTAATATATTTAATAATATTGCTTGTATCATAGCATAATAATTAAAATAGAAGGCAAAAGAGTATATTATGGATTTTTTGAAGATAGCCATATCTGGTTATAAAAAACTTTTGATTTTATTGGTAATCTCTCTCATTATTATTTCTGGCTTATCTAGTCCTGAAAAAATTTCTGCACAGATGCCTCCTATGGGTAATATGGGTGGAATG
>JAACCT010000046.1 GCA_009937255.1 Dehalococcoidales bacterium | reverse complement strand
TATATATAATGATAAAAAAATCATAAAGAATAATGCATAAATTTCAGACTATAAACTACCATTTAGAAGAAAATATAGCTACAGTTTCTCTTAATAGACCTGAAAAATTAAATGCCATGGATTTTAAGATGTTGTCTGAACTTAAATCTATAACAGATATTATAAAAAATGATGATTCTATAAAATGTATGATTCTTAGAGGAGAAGGAAGAGCATTTTGTGCAGGTGCCGATCTAAGTTCTGGAGATAAAAAGAAATGGAAAAATACTGAAGAGGCTTTAAATAAGGGGTATTTACCAATTTTTCAAAATATTATTCAAATGCCTAAACCTGTTATATCTTCGATTAGAGGAGCTGCAGCAGGCATAGGAAGTGCTTATTCAATGGTTTGTGATCTAACTATAATGTCAAATAAATCTTATCTTCTTCAGCCGTTTAGTAACATAGGACTTATCCCTGATGGGGGTTCTCATTGGCTCCTTTATAATACTCTTGGATATAAACTTGCTTATCACATTGCTATTGAAAATAAGAGAATTTATGCTGATGAATGTTTAAAAATTGGTTTAGCAAATAAAGTAGTAGATGATCAAAAACTTGAAGAAGAAACCATTATCTGGGCAAAGAAAATTATAAAACAGTCCTCTCAGTCGTTAATGAATTCAAAGAAAATTATGCGAGCTACACATAATAAAAGCTTTATTGAAATTTATAAACTAGAATCTTCTATTCAAAAGCAACTTCAAGGATCTTTTGATAATTTAGAAGGCGTAAATGCATTTTTAGAAAAAAGAGAACCAAAATTTAAGTAGTTATTTTATAAAATTTTCACCATCCCACTTATAACCATCAAAATTAAACTTTTCAAATTCTTTTATAGATTCAATACTATTCTCAGTTAAAAATTTTATAAATTGTCCTTTTACAACCTTTCCTAAATGTCCAGCAGGTCTTAATTTACTTCCTTTATTGATTAAGAAATCAACTTTTTTAGTATTACTATGTTCAAAAGCTTTACTATGAATTTCAGGTAGTAGATCAATCACAATTTCTTCATTTTCTAGATGTTTGCTTAAAATTGGAAGCCAAAATTTTGCTAGAGATAAGCTGTTCATTTTCAATTTATAATTAGGTATCAATGTCTTTGGATTAACTAATCCAAATAAACCGCTAAAAATTTTTACTTTATCATTAAAATAAGATTTAGATTTTTTTGATAAACAATTCCAATTTATTTGGTTATAAACAACTCCTGTATATCTTTCAATTGATAATGAGCATTTATTATTCATAGTATTTAAATTTAATTCTTGAATTTTTTTTGATTTTTCTAAATTTACTCCATAAACTTTTTGTAATTGATAATCATCTAGAAGTTTAAGTTGATCTAATATTTTTTCAACTTCTTTTTTAAACATAAAATTTGTATCTTTAAATTTTATATTTGAAGTATTTTTATCAGACTTACCTTCACTTGGCGGTATTAATATTATCAAGTTCTTTTCTTTCAAAAATTATATGATTATAATAACCTAAAAGAAAATTCAAAAAATAGGGAGCACATGATGAAAAAGGTAACTTTTGATGATATTCCAAAACTCGCAAGGAACGAATCACTTTTTACAGATACAGTTTATGCACAATCTATTTTAGAGCATGAGGATAGTGATAATTTTAATTTTGCTATAGTGAACTTCCCTGCTTCAACAAGAACTAAATTACATATTCATTCGGGTGATCAAATACTTATTATCACTGATGGTTTTGGAAAGGTATGCAATGAAGAAGAAGAACTTGATGTAAAAAGAGGGGATATGGTTTTAATAAAAGCTGGTGAAAATCATTGGCATGGAGCAAGTGATGAATTTAGCATGTCTCATATTACGATAACCATTAGTGGAAGTGAAACTAGCCAAACAGAAGATTGATTACCCCAATCTTCCTTCCCACTCAGGGTTATTTTTATATACATTGATTAATTCAGAGAACTTATATTCAGAGTCATCCTTAGGTTCAAACCCTAATGCTTTTCTTCCTGATTCAAGTGACCAAAACCTTCTAGTATTATTACTTACTCCGTAAACAACTAAAAAGGCACGCCATCAATATTTCCAATTATTTCTTTTTTACTTAATGATTTTTCAAAAAGTTGTGATAAATCTCTTTGGCTAATATAAGCTCCAAGGTGTCTTTTCAAGTTAGGCATACCAGTTCCTTTTGCTCCAGGAATAAATTTATTATCTGAAATTTCATCAGTTATTTCTCTTGGAAATCCAATTCTTACATGTACAAATTCCAGTTTTTTCCCAAATTTTCCAGAAGCATAAGGTATTGATAAAAGTTCATATGAAGCCTTAGCCCATCCATAAAAATTATCAGAATAAGGGATTAATTTATTTGATACCATATCTCTAATATTAGTGTGTATTTCATAATGTTCATACCAATCAGCTGCATGATTGGAAGATGCAACTACTACTCTTGATAAATTATTATTATGAGCTGTTCTGTATATTTTATTTGCCATGATAATATTTTGATTCTCAGTATCAAAAAACTCTATCTCTTTATTTACATTATTAGGATCTTTTAAAATTTCAGGTTTTATGTAAGCTAAGTGAATAATAGCATCATGGTTTTTTGATATTTTGTCTAATTCTTCAATAGAAGAACTAGAAATATCAAACTCAATTGTTTTGGAATTGAAATTTTTATTGAAAGCTATATCGATCAATGTAAGTTCAAATTTTTTTTCTAAATGAGGTATTATTTGAGAAGCTACATATCCGTTTGCACCTGTAATGATAATTTTTTTCATTTGTTTTGTCCTCAAATCTTTTATAGTTATCTTTTTATGCGTCTGGACCTAACTCTATAATCTTCATCACAGGATTATTATCAAGATTATAAATAGTATGATCTCCATTTTTCTTTAATTCTTCCCAGTATAATTTGAACATCATTTTTTTATCTTCTTTATAGTCTTCTAAATCTATTAAGTTTATTAATTCATCTGGGTCTGTTTTTAAATTATAAAGCTCATCATAATCAAAACCGTTAAAAATATATTTTAGATTCTTGTACCAAAGCACTCTTTGCTTTAATTGAAGTCTAGTTCCGTCATATTCTGCAAAACATTTATCTATTGTATTTACTTCATCTGTAGTTAAAATTTGTTCAAATGAAGAAGAATCTATATTTTCAATTTCATCTAAATTAAAAATATCAAGTATTGTAGGGCATAAATCCATGCTTGAAACTAGATCATCAGATAATTTATCTTTCTTAATGCCTGGCCCCGAAATAATCATAGGTATTCTATATATTTCTTCAAATGCTGCTAAATTTTTAGCATAAATACCGTGAGAAGATAAAGCTTCTCCATGATCTGATGTAAATATAATTATTGTGTTGTCTAATTCACCTTTTTCTTCAAGTAAATCAACAATTTTTCCATATTCATAATCTATTTCAGTTATCATTGCATAATAATTTCTTATTGATTCAATATGATCTTGTTTTGTCATATTTTCAAAAACTTTTTGACCTCTTTTATAAATATTGGGCTTGTCGCTAAAATCATCATTAAATGATTTTGGTAAATTTAACTCAATATTTTCATACATATCATAAAACTTTTTTGTTGAAATAAATGGATCGTGAGGCTCTATTACAGACACAAAACATGCCCATGGTTGATTGTCTTTTTCTTCACTTAAGAATTCTTTAGCTTTGTCAGATACTAATCCTAATACTCTTTCTTCAGTATCTAGATTTGATATTCCATAAAAAGGGGTTTTTTTGTATCCAGGAGGATTATCTATAAACAAATGAGGTTTATTTGTATCAATACTATCTTTATGTTTTTTATTAGCCTCATTAAATGGACTACCCTTTGCTTTACCCCAAGGAGAACCCCCAAGACTTGCAGAAGTAGCATCATTTAATGAATAAATATCCCATCCAAAATCTTCTAATTTATTTGATCTTTCTACATGCCATTTACCAAAATATGCTGTTTTATAGCCATCATTCTTTAATTTTTGAGCCCAATGTTCTTTTTCAGTTCTTAGGTTTGATTGATCTTCGTCAACTGTATGAGTTACTGTTGTCACACCATGGTTATGAGGTAACAAACCAGTCATAATACTTGCTCTGGCAGGAGAGCAGACAGGATTAGCTGTATGGGCTCTATTAAATTTAACTCCATTCTTAGCTAATTTATCTAAGTTTGGAGTTATACATGGATTTTTTTCATCAAGAACTTGACCATGCATCTGATCAACCATTAGAAATAATAAATTTTTTTTCAAATTAAACTCCTTTTATATAAATGGTTTTATTTTTTCAAAATTTCCACCAACAATATCTTTTGCTTCAATTGATAGCCAATCTTCTAAAATATCAGAATATAAGCCTCTAAAATCAAAGTTAAATTTTAAATCACCTTCGACTCTATCCTTTGGATCTAAAGAAGGATATTCATTATAATGTCCACCTTTTACACTTTCCCCAATCAGGAATGATACTCCTCCAGATCCATGATCTGTTCCAGTTCCATTATCATCAACTCGCCTTCCAAATTCTGAAAAAATAAAGACTAAGACTTCCTTGCCTTTATTGTGCTCTTTTAAGTCTTCAAAAAAAGAACTCAATCCATCTGAAAGCTGTTGCCACAAATATTCCTGTAAAACTACTTCATTGGTATGTGTATCAAATCCACCATGATTTACATAAAAGATTCTAGTTCCAAAATCTGCAAAATGAACTTGAGCCACACCTTTTAATTGTTTTGCTATATTTGTGTCAGGATATTCAATATTTGATTTGTATAGCTTTGGTGCTTCGTTGATAATATCTATTCCTTTAACAGCATCTAACCCTGTTTTTCCAAGATAATTCATTATAAAGTCATTGCCCATTACAGGGCTATAGAATCTTTTAAATGTATCCATGGCTTTTGTTTTGTTTGTTTCGCCTAAAATAGAGGTGAATAACCCATAATTATCTATATCCCCAACAGAAGTAACAGGAACATCAGGTGCTACTAAAGCTCTAGGTAAATATTCACTAAAATTAACAGCCGTTACGACATTATCTCCATTTGGATCTATATCTTTTATTGCCTGACCTAACCAGCCTTTTGAACCTACTTTATTTGGTTCAGATGTGTGCCATATATCCATTGATCTGAAATGAGATCTATTTGGTGTTGGATAACCAACTCCATGAATAATAGCTAAATTTCCTTCCTCGTAGAACTTTTTCATGATTCCCATACCTGGGTTTAGTCCGAGTTTGTTGTCTAAAGGAATTATTTCTTCATCTTTTAACATTATATTTTTTCTTGAGTCACGATAAATTGGATTTTCCCAAGGGACAATACAATTTAAATAATCGTTTCCTCCAGAAAGCTGAATTGTAACTAGAACTTTTTCTTGATTTGATTTCATGGCTTTTCCTAATTTATCTTAAAAATTTGTATTCTATTTCTATTAGAGTCTAAAACTAAAAGATTTTGATTATTATCAATAATTATTGAAGTTGGATCCCAAAAATATGATTCAATTCTTGCAGATTCTTCGTGAGGCTCTAAATTATTTATAGGAATTACAGGAACAAAGCTTTCTCTAGCTTTTTTTTCGTCAATGTTTGCCTCAAGATATTCCTTTGCCCACTCTGATAGAGTAGCTTCACCTCTTAAAAAGCCACAATAATTAAAATCTTTTTCAAAAATTTGTATTTTCTGATTTCCCCAATCACAAACATAATAAAATCCATTTTTATCTTGAGTAACATCCGAGGGTCTAAATAATTCACCTTCTTTTCTTCCAGATTTTCCAAATTGATCTAAAAAATAACCATCTTTATCAAATATTTGGATTCTATCATTTCTCCAGTCAGCCACTAAAATATTTTCATTTATTATTTTTATACCCCAAGGTTTATCAAAATTACCTGGTTCATTTCCTTCCTTACCCCAAGTTTTTATAAAATCACCTTCAAGTGTCATAACCTGAATTCTGTTATTCAGGTTATCAGTTATATAAAGAAGATCATTATTATCGGTTGTTATGCCTGATGGAAAGTTTAATTCACCTTCTTTTTCTCCTCTAACTCCCCAACGTTTTATGAAATCTCCCTCAGGACTAAAAATTGAAATAGTATGAGTATATTCATCTGTAATATAAACATTATCTTTTGAGTCGAAAGTTAATGAACAAGGCCAATAAAGTTCTCCTGGTTTTTTCCCAAACTTAGAAAATTCTCCAAAATAATTATTTTCTATATCTAGCATTGAAATTCTTAATCCTACTGTATGAAATGCTCCACTCCTATTGACCACATAAACTTTATTTTCACTATTTATAGCTAGATCCCTAGGTAAATGAAAACCTCTGCCTCCAACATCTGCGGTAAAACCTACAGAATGTGAATATTGAATATTTATTTTTTCATTAAGTTTTTTCATTAAGTTTTTTAATTAGGTCATTTGAAATTCCCTTGAAGAGGCAATTAATTTAATAATTATAGAAATAGATTCTTCATTTAGGGTAAATTCGTTATCATTTATGTGATCATTTAACGCTACAGCCGTAGTTTTATGAAGGACTATATAGCCTAATTCTTCTAGGCAAATTTCTAATAAGTTTTTCTTATTAGGTTTTTTTAGGATAATATTTTTTATTAATTTTTTCTTTGAATTTCCTAAGAAGTCAGCTGCAAAATTAATTCTTTGTACCACTGTACCTGTGTTTATCCACTCTTCTCCTCCTTGCCATCCTTCTACTGAAGTGGGGTTCAGTAAAGGCTGCCCCATTAATCCCGAACTGATGGTAGCTTGGTAAACTTCTTCTGAAGGAATTTCAAATCCACCTGATAATCTAACAGCATTAACTACCAATTCTGCAGGACTTTTTATTCTGTAGTTAATAACATTTTCATTTCTAAAGTATTTTGACTTAAATAAATCTCTAAGAACCTCTCTGATATTATAAGAATGCTGAAAGTATGCCTTTACTATAAAATCAATAGCCTCTTCATCTAAAGGCTTTTTATGTGGCCACTGTGGTACAGGAAGTTCATCTTTTATAAAAAAATGATAAATATGCCTAGCAATATATCTTGCAGTTGATTCTTGTTTGCAAATTATTCTTATTACATCTTCTCCGTTAAAATTACCCTTCTCTCCTAAAAATTCTTTTTCTTCATAATCATGATCATTTTCATCAAACTTGAACTGCCACGCTACATAATTATAAGGTCTGGCAGTATTATTTCGCATCTTAATTGCCATATAAGGCATATTTTCAATTGTCCAACCTGTGAATGCCCTTGAGCATTCCTTAATATCTTGTTCAGAATAACTTCCAACACCCATTGAAAATAATTCTAAAATTTCTCTTCCATAATTTTCATTTATATTAGTTTTATGATTATCCTGATTATCTAACCACATGATCATAGCAGGATCTTTTGATAGCTGAATAAGAATATTTTCAAAACTACTTAACCCATGATCTCTAAACATCTCGATTTGAGAAGTCATTACCTTTCCTTGGATTAATTTGTGCTGACCTGTAGCGAATACTCTATGCCAAAATAATGGAATTTTTTCATCAAAAGGGAATTTAGAATGAGATAATCTGTACATCCAAAAAGCCCCAGAACTATTTACGCTTCTAACATCTGAGAGATCAATTTGATATCTTCTTAATAAGTCTGTAGGAACAGAGTTTTTGTCTTCATTGTCGAGTAAATAATCTACTGCATCTTCAAAGTTTTTTTTGCTTAAGAAATCAATTTCTTCTTTTGAGCCTCCAAAACAAACTCTTCTCAATAAATGACTTATTTCTTCTTTTTTAGTCTTGCTTTTCGTTATCATTATTATCTTTTTGTTTGACTAACAATTTTTTTCTCATCTTATATCGAATTGAGTAAACAATCCACAGAGCTGCTAAAACGGGAAACCATCTTGAAAAACCGCCTTCTTCAATTCCAGCACTGTTCATCAATAGTCTTAATACAAATGAAATAATTAACAGTCCTGATATTTCAAACATCATAATTTGTAATCTTCCCATTTTGTCTCCTTATTTTTTTTTATATTTTTTCATCTTCTGGTGATTTATATACAGAATCTATTTTTTTTTGAATAAATAAACCTCTTTTGAAATCTAAAACTAATTTTGCATCTAAGGGTAATTGGAAATTTTCCCTTTTTATACTCATATCTAAATACTAACAGCTATCATATAAATAGCCATTAGGCACATGATTATATTTTCCAAAATTGTTAAATTTGAAATAGGTATTTCTGTTGAAGTACCAACGCACGCACAGGATATTTTCTCATTATTTTTTAATTTAATTATGACACCAATTGTTTGAGGAATAAAAATTATAATTGTAAGTATATTTATAGTTAATCCTAAAAAATTTAAAATAAATAGTATTCCAAGTAGTAATTCTAAAAAAGGATATATTATTCCAAAGTTAAAAAATTTTTGAGAAATAGGATCATATTTTGAAAAAGACAGGGCAAACTGTTTTATATTTTGAAGTTTTAAAAAAGAAAATATTATAAAAAAATACCCCATATATAATCTAAAAAATTCTTTATAGCTAAAGCTTCGTTCTATGGAAGAAATTACTGCTAATAATACTACAAAAAATAGAGCCAGCAAAATAGGTTTATAGGTCTTAATATAATCAGTCAGCTTGTCTTGTTTGTACTTATTTGATTTGTTGTTTTCAATATAGTAATTTACTACATTTTTAATTATTTTATTTAAATCTTCAGGCTCATAATTTTTATTTGAAATTACTGTTAATTTAGACTCGCTCAAGCTAATATTTACTTCAGTTATTTCGTTTTCTAGTTCTAATTTAGTTTTAATTGTTTGCACGCAATCATCACATGTCATTCCTTGAACTTTATATGTATTTTTTATATTAATCATTTAAAAATCTGTATTACACCAAGGTTTTTTAGTAACTGAAAACATATTTGAAAAATCTTTAATTAAATTATTTCTATTAAATTCAATATTACCAGCTTGAAATAATTCATAAGCAGAAACAGCACCAAAATAACAAGAGCTTAAGTCTGAGGGCCGCATAATAACATCTGGCTTTGATTTAACTTTTTTTACTTCAGAAATTTTCCCATCTGTTTCTAACTCATATATGCCCTCAATATCTGGTTGGTTTTGACCTTTTAATTCAATAATAATTTTGCCTTTATAATTATATTCTCTAGATTCAAGCAATTTTTTTATATCAATTATTCTTACCCATAGTCCATCAATGGTGTTTCTTTCTAGTTTTCTGGGATTCTCTAATAAAAAATATAAAGGATCACTGGGTGCTCTTCTATTTATATAAACCTTTTCAATTAATTCAACTCCAAAAATAAAATTCCACAATGCAATATTTGAATCAGTATCAAGGGCTATTTGTTCTTGAACTATTAATTCACCCTTATCATCCTCATGAGCCACTCCAGATTCTTTTTTTATATTATAAAAAATATATCCTGAAGGTTTTTCATTTTTATAGCAGATAACAAAAAAGAATCCACTCATGCCTGATTTATTATATTTACTTTTTTCGTCTTCATGTAATAAATACTTCCAATAACCTTCTGATTTGTCAGTAAAACCATTTTGATTTTTTCTAAATTGATCATAAATTTTAGGAATTTCAATTAATGCTTTATCTTTATCAACAAACTCCAATTTAATATCATCAGAAGCCTTTTTATTTATTTTGGTGTTATGAGAATAAATTTCCCAATCTTCTCTATATGTTGCAAGTCCGTACCCAAATCTTGAGTAAAGCAAAGATTGTGAAGCCCATAACCCTGCTAAAGCATCTCCTCTGTCTGTGGCTTGATCATGTAATTTTCTCATCATAGATGAAAAAATCCCTTTACGTTTATGGGTAGGAGCGGTTCCCATATAAGCAATTCCTGCCATATCTATAGGTTTCCCTCCAGGAATTGTAATTTCAAGTTTATCTGCCCCTCCGGTTCCTACTATTCTTTCAGTATCTTCATCAATGGCTGCAATTAACCTGTTATTATTAGACTTCCATTCGCTAATAGGATTCATCATCCTGTCTCTTGCAAGTCTTTTTACATCTTCATCTTTTGGAATATCTCCAAAAACTCTTCTTATAGATTTTCTCCATTCGATGAAATTATTTTTATTTACTGAAATTATTTTTATTGTCATTTTATCTTTTCTTTAAAGCTTCTTTTCCTGCTTTTAATGTTTCAATAATTTTATCCACATCATAAACGCATCCTCCCCAAGTTCCTCCGCTAACATCCTGAAGCGCTGCCCATAATCTTGTATCATCGGGTAAATTCTCGTTTGCTTTAATTTCTAACGAAGCACTTCTTACAGATAATTGATTGTCTCCCCAAGCTTTTCCATGATTATTATTTTTTTCTCCAACAAGGTTTACTGATCCTGTTAGCTTTTTTGTATCAATTATAATTTCTATAAGATCTGAATCTTTTAATAGACCAACCGGACCACCGGCTAAAGCTTCTGGCCCTATATGTCCAATACATGCTCCTGTAGAGACTCCAGAAAATCTTGCATCTGTTAAAAGAGCTATATGTTTTCCATATGATAAATGCTTAAGAGCTGCGGTTATTTGATAAGTTTCTTCCATTCCTGTCCCATTAGGACCTCCACAGATTATGACTAAAATTTCACCTTTTTTTAATTGATCAGGACCTGTAGATTTAATTGAGTTCATCGCTTCTTTTTCAGAATTAAAAACTCTAGCAAGACCAGTATTTCTATAAATACCATCATCATCTATAACAGTTGGATCAATTGCAGTTGATTTTATTACGGATCCTTCAGGAGCAATATTACCTTTAGGAAAAGTAACAGTAGAAGTTAATCCTTTTAATGTAGCATTTGACTTAGTCATAATTACATTTTCAGGATTTATTTTGTCATTTTCAGATAAAAAAGTTCTAACATATTTTCTTCTATCAGATTCTTCCCACCATTCTAAATTTTCTCTTAAGGTTTTTCCTGTAACAGTTAATACATCAAGATTTAGTAATCCAAGTTTTTTTAGATTTAACATAACTTCTGGAACACCACCAGCTGCATAAAATTGAGAAGTTGGATGGCCCACAGGTCCGTTAGGAAGAACATCTACTAATCTTGGTACATAACTATTTACTCTTGCCCAATCATCAACGGTCATTCTTTTTCTACCAACAGAATGTGCAATTGCAGGTAAATGAAGGAGTAGATTAGTTGACCCTCCACATGCAGCATGAAGAACCATTGCATTTTCAAACGCTTGATCAGTTAATATTTGGTCTATAGTAATATTATTTTCTTCAAGATTCATTAAAGCTTTAGCGGATCTTTTTGCATTATCTAGCCATGCAGGAGTTCCAGAGGGGGTACAAGCCGAATGTGTAAGCGCGATTCCTAAAGATTCAGCTATTACTTGAGAAGTTCCAGCTGTACCTAGAAATTGACACCCACCTCCAGGTGAAGCGCAAGCCCTACACCCCATATCTTGTGCATAATCTAATGTGATTTCACCTTGAGAAAAACGAGCTCCAATTGATTGTATTTTCCCAGCATCCTCTCCATTATTTGGAGCTAATGTTGATCCGCCAGGAACAATTATTGAAGGTTTGTTTGTCATTCCTGCTAATGCCATCATCATAGCAGGAAGACCCTTATCACATGAGGCGATTCCCATAATAGCCTTAGCTGTTGGTAATGATCTGGCAATTCTTCTAAAAACCTTTGCGGCATCATTTCTATATGGCAGAGAGTCAAACATTCCTGTAGTACCTTGAGTTCTTCCATCGCATGGATCTGAGCAGTAAGCAGCAAAAGGAAGTCCTCCTAATTCATTAATTGTATTCGCAGATTTTTCTACTAAAGAAGCTAATTCCCAATGTCCAGTATGAAATCCAAGAGCCACAGGAGATCCATCTTTATCTTTCATTCCTCCGCTTGTAGAAAGAATTAAAAATTGCTTTCTTAAAAGTTCTTTAGGATCCCATCCCATTCCTGCGTTTTGGGTTAGCCCGAAATGATTTCCACTTGGTTCGTTAATTAAAATTTCTGCGGTAAAAGGAATTTTTCCTTTTGGCCCTTCAGCATGAGTTTGAATTCTATAATTTTTTTCTGTACCACCTTCAATAATATCTATAAACGATGGTTTTATTTTTTTATTAGACACCAAAATCTCTCCTATGAATATGTATTGATATTAGTACATAATAACATATTGGTTTTATACTAACAATTAATAAAATAAACTGGTTTTATTTTATTAATCGAAGTTCTGTATTTAGATGAATTTAAGTTATCTTAATTAGAAGGAACTTCAAATCTTCTTTTAGGGAAAACTATAAAATTTCTTTATTTTTCAGACAATAGTGTAGCTTGATTGAATTTTTCTAAAATTTCTTTTTGTAAATCCATAAGTCTTTTTATAAAAATATCTAACTCTTCCAGTACCCTATCGGAATTTTCAGGGTAGAAAATCATAGTTTTAGATTTAATTTCAAATTCTTCATCAAGATTTCCTTCTAAAAAGGCTTTTATACCTAGAAGAGAGTCGTCAAATTTAATTGTAATCCTATTTTTATCTCCTTTTATTGAAACAATATGTTTATATTTATGACAAAGTACTTTAATTTTTGTTATTAGAAATAATCTAGTTAGTTCTTCAGGAATTAATCCAAATCTATCTTTGATTTCATTAATTAAACTTTTTAAATCATTAAGATCTCTAGTTTTTGATAACCTCATATAAATATTTAATCTTACTTTTATATCATCGATATAATCTTCGGGAATTCTTGAACTTATATTTATATCAACTGTATTCATAAGGAAAAAATTAAGATTACTTTCTTCTCCTTTTTTAATGAATTTATTGCAGATTCTAATAAAGAGTTGTAAAGTTCAAAGCCAATTGAACTTATATGCCCACTTTGTTCTTTCCCTAGTATATTTCCTGCTCCTCGTATCTCTAGATCTCTTATAGCAATATCATAACCAGACCCGAATTCAGAAGAAGAAATAATAGCATCAAGTCTTTCTTCAGAAATTGAATTAAGCCTAGATTTAGAAGGTGTTAGAAAGTACGCATATGATGTTTTTTCACTTCTTCCTATTCTTCCTTTCATTTGATACAACTGAGATAAACCAAATTTATTAGCATTATTTACTATTAATGTATTTACATTAGGCATATCTATACCTGATTCTATAATAGTTGTACAAACTAATACATGAGATTTATTTGAAGCAAAATCTGTTATTATTTTTTCTAAGTTATTTTTATCCATTTGCCCATGAGCAATAGAAATTTTTGCTTCAGGCACTATTCTTTTAATATTATTAGCAATTATTTCTATATTAAATACTTCATTATTTACAAAAAAAACTTGACCTTTACGATCTATTTCTCTCATAATGACCTCTTTTATTAACTCTTCTGAAAATTCGGACAAGTAAGTATTCACTGGAATTCTATTCTCAGGAGGTGTATTAATCATACTTAAGTCTCGAACACCATTTAATGCTAGACTCAAAGTTCTCGGAATAGGAGTAGCGCTTAAACTTAATACATCTATATCTAATTCTTTTTGTTTAATAATTTCTTTTTGATTAACACCAAACTTATGCTCCTCATCTATAATCAAAAGCCCTAGATTTTTAAAAGTTATATTTTTTTGTATTAGCTTGTGTGTCCCAATTAAAATATCTACTTTACCTTCTGCTAATCTAGATAAAATTTCCTTTTGCTGCTTT
This sequence comes from Dehalococcoidales bacterium, assembly GCA_009937255.1. Taxonomy (GTDB): domain Bacteria; phylum Chloroflexota; class Dehalococcoidia; order Lucifugimonadales; family Lucifugimonadaceae; genus TMED-70. Next base: position 22,617 of record JAACCT010000046.1, on the reverse strand, counting down.
TCAGAAACAAATCTTGAAATATATTCTATTTGAACAGGGAATGGATTTAATCTTTCTACAAATGTTTTATAATGCTGTAATGCTAAAACTGTAGTTGGTACCATTATTGCAACCTGATATCCATTTTCTACAACTTTAAATGCTGCCCTTAATGCTACTTCTGTTTTTCCAAATCCTACATCACCACACAAAAGTCTATCCATTGGTTTTTTTGATACTAGGTCTAAATTAATATCATCAATTGCACTTAATTGATCTTTAGTTTCTATAAACTCAAAAGATTCTTCAAGCATTTTAAACCACTCTGTTTTTTTAGGATAAGTTTTACCTTGGATTTTTTCTCTTGCGGCATAAATTTGTAAGAGCTCTACAGCTAAAACTTCTATAGATTCTTTAACTTTATTCTTTGATTTTATCCATTTTTCTGATCCTAAGGTATCTAAACTTGGAGTATCTTTTTGGAATGATTTATACAATTGGATCCTATCAATTTGATCAGAAGGAACATATAGTTTGTCATCATTTCTATATATCAAAACTATAAATTCTCGATTTGATGTATCAATTTGAGTTGTACCTATAAATTTACCTACTCCATGATCTATATGTACAACTAAATCATTAATCTTAAAAGGCTCTGATGAATGAGTTGATGGTAAATTATTTGAGTAAGATTTATATACCCTCTTTTTTTTCATTCCAAATAATTCTTTATCTGAAAGAATAGTGTAATGATAGTTATCTATATTTATTTTAAAACCATCTCCAATATTTTTTGAAATAATTACGAATTTATTGTTTGAAATTTGATTAATATCTGTAAAAATATCTATATTATCCATATCCAAAATCTGCTTTATTCTATTTGGATAATCTGTAGTAATTATTACTTTTTCTTCTTTATTTTTTTTGTTTAAATATCTTGAAATTTTATTTTCATCAAAATTATATATTTTAGGTAAAGAAAAATTTAATTTAAAATGTTTTTTATTATTATGAGATCTTTGATTGATTTCAATTTTAGCTTTATGTTTATCTAAAAAATCTGAAAGAAGGTTATTTTTTAAATAAGGTATAGGGAATAAATCTGTAATTTCATTTTTAGAAATTTTATTTTTTCTTAATTCTTCTCTTCTTTTAGTTATATTATCTAGCTCAAAATCTATATTATAATTTTCCATTTTTATAATTAAGAAATCTTCATTTATATATTCAAAAATTGAACTTTTATCAAAAAAACCAGAATAAAAATTTATTAAATCTTCAGATTCTCCAGCTACTAATGAATTTAAATTTTCTATTATTTCTTTTATATTCGTAGTTGATTTATTATTGAAAAAGTTATTATTATTTTCAATTATTTCATCTAATTTTTGAGATAAAACATTAGTTTCTTGCACAGGTGAGATTAAAATTTCATTTATATTCTTAATAGATTTTTGAGATGATGTTTCAAAAATTTTTATAGATTCTACCGTGTCATAAAAAAAATCTATTCGGATGGCATTTTTATTTGCTATGGTAAAAATATCAATAATATCTCCTCTTACTGCAAACTGACCAACAGATTCGACTATAGATGAATTTATATATCCCCCTTTAACTAAAATAGATATTAGTTTTTTAGGATCTATTTTTTCTCCAATTTTAAGCTTTATACTTAATTCTTCAAATAATTTTTTAGATATTGTATTTGTAGTTAATGCATGAATAGATGAGCATATTATAGGATTTTTTTCATCATAATTTTTTTCTATAAAAGCTTGTAAACACCTCATTCTTTCTACAGTATTTTTATTATCTGGCTTATATTTTTCTAAAAATATTTCATTTCTTTCATTAAAATTTAAGTTAGTGGTGTTATTGCTCCAAAAATTTAAATTTTCAACCATCTCTCTTGATTCTTCTGGGTTTGATGTAATTATTAAAGTTGGTTTATTTATTAGTTGAACAATAGAAGATACTATATATGCAAAAGTTTGCTTTGGAGATATTATCTTAGGTGATTTGTAATTGCGCAATTCACTAACCACATCTTTAAATGTGGGATCATTGTGTAATACTGTATTTATTCCAATCAAATTGCTCAATTTCATAATCGGATAGAATATATTCTATAATATATTCTATTAGAAAAAAATAATTCTATGATCTATGAATAATGATAATAAAAATAGCCTCAAACAATTTTGGACTAGTTTTGGTACATTTGCCATATCTCTATTTAAAGCATAAATAATGGTAAATGAAAAAAACATAAGAATAGTTGTAAAAATAGGCAGTAATTTAATTACAGAAAATAACAATATTTTAAATTATGATGTCATGGAAGATTTGTGTGATCAAATTTCATCTATTCATACTTCTGGGCACCAAGTAATTATAGTATCTTCAGGAGCAGTTGCTGCTGGATTACAGTATATTTCATCTTTTGATAATAAAATAACAATCAGCAACTCATCTATTATTCAAAAACAAATACTTGCATCTATTGGTCAACCTATTCTTATGAGTGCTTATGAAAAGTGCTTTTCGAAAAATAACAAAGCTATTTCTCAAGCATTATTATCCAAAGATGATATTGAAAATAGATTAGGTTATCTGAATATTAGAAATACATTAAATCAACTATTAAATTTAGGAATTATTCCGATAGTTAATGAGAATGATGTTGTTTCAACCCATGAGCTCATCAATAGAGCCTATGGTGATAATGATAGGCTATCCGCTATGGTTTCAAATGTAATTGATTCTGATATATTGATTTTGCTTGGTAGTATAGATGCACTTTACACTAGTGATCCTAATTTAGATTCTAATGCTGTAAAAATTAAATTAGTAGAAGATATAAATGAAAAAATTATTGAATATGCACAAGGACCAATAGATGGAATAGGTTCAGGTGGGATGATTTCAAAAATCCAAGCAGCGTATATTTCTATAAACTCAGGTACTGATATGTTTATAGTATCTGGCACTGAATCAAACGTAATAAAAAGAATAATTTCTGGTGAAGAAATTGGTACTAAGTTTATTTCAAAACAAAGTATTCATGAATCTAAAAAACGATGGCTAATGACAGGATACTCGTCTTCAAAAGGAGAAATAATTCTTGATTTAGGAGCTATAAAAGCCATAAATTCAAAAAGTAGTATTCTACCAGCAGGAGTTGTTAGTGTTTCTGGAAAATTTAATAGAGGAGACATAATTGGGATTAAAAATTCTAAATCTAAGATAATTGGATGGGGAATATCTAATTACTCTTCCTCTGAAATTAGTAAAATAAAAGGTATAAATAGTTCAAAAATAAAAGATATAGTAGAAAAAAATTATGGATCTGAAATTGTTCATAGAAATAATTTAGTATTAACTATTCAGAAATAAACATGATTAATGATTTAGAAAAAAAAATATTTAATGTTAAGCAGAGTTCAAGAAATTTAAGCTTACTTTCGGCACAACAAAGGGTGAGTGCGATTGAACTTTTATCTAGTAAATTACTTTCAAATAAACATTTGATTATTAAGGTTAATGAAGATGAGCTTACTTCTGCATCTCAAAAAGGATTAGGTAATCATATTTTGGACAGGATGAAAATTACAGAAGAAACTATTGATAGAATGGTGGAGTCCTTAAATATTGTTAAAGAGCTACCTGATTCTGTTTCAGAAATAATTAGTTCAAAAGTAAGAGATAATGGTCTTATGGTAAATAAGGTTAGGGTTCCTTTAGGAGTATTAGGTGTTATTTTTGAAAGTAGGCCTAATGTGGTTATTGAGATTGCATCTTTAGCTATTAAATCTGGAAATGCTCTAATAATGAGAGGCGGGAGTGATTGTCTAAAAACTAATCTTTTTTTGTTTAATCTTGTAAAAGAATCATTAGACGAATCTGGATTCCCAGAAAATTCTATGTATTTTTTAGATTACACAGACAGAAAAGCTGTTAGTTTACTTTTATCCATGGATAAGTATATAGATTTATTAATTCCAAGAGGATCTTCTTCTTTAGTAAATCTTGTTAATCAAAATGCAAAAATGCCTTCAATAACTGGAGGAGTTGGTGTTTGTCATACATATATTGATGATAAAGCTGATTTTGATCAAGCAATTAATATTATTGATAATGCTAAAACACAAAACCCTTCTGTGTGTAATGCTTTAGATACAGTTATTATTCATGAAAATATTTTAGATCAAATAATTGTCCCTTTAACCAAAGCTTTATTACTTAAAAATGTAAAAATTAAAGCAGATAAGAAATCTTATGAAAATATAAAAAATTTTTCAGGAGTTGAATTAGCATCTCTAGAAGATTTTGGAGAAGAATTCTTAGATTTAAAATTAAGTATTAAAACAGTTAATAATTTAGAAGAAGCTATTGATCATATTTCTGATTATGGCTCTAAGCACTCAGAAGCAATAATTACAAATGACATTAATAATGCAAAATATTTTTTAGAAAAAGTTGATTCTGCAGCTGTATTTCATAATACGTCAACAAGGTTTAATGATGGATACGAATTAGGATTAGGAGCAGAAGTTGCTGTTTCAACTGATAAATTACATGCTAGAGGTCCAATGGGCATTAATGATTTGATGACATATAAGTGGGTTGTTAGTGGTAACGGTCAACTAAGGAGCTAATAACAAAATGGGAAAGTCATTTATAATCAAAGTACCTGCATCCTCTGCAAATCTAGGGTCTGGCTTCGATTCAATAGGTTTATGCCTTGATATTTGGAATGAAGTTGAATTTTATGAAGGAGATTTCTCAATCAAAAATCTTGGTTTTGGTGAATCAACTCTTTCTAAAGAAAAAAATAATCTTCTCTATAAGTGCTATGTAAAAACTAATGAATTACTGGGGAAAAAAAATACTGATATATCAATTATAAGTAATAATGGAATTCCAATTTATGGCGGTTTAGGAAGTAGTTCAGCTACTGTCATTTCTGGAATTATTATGGCTTATAAAATAAATAATATTAATATTAACAAAGATGAAATATATCAAATCGCTGCAGATTTTGAAGGACATCCTGATAATGTTGGTCCTGCGATTTATGGTGGTATTACTATAGGCTTTAAGGATCTAGATGACTGGCATATAAGCCCAGTTAAATACTCAGATGATTTGAAAATCATTTCTTATGTTTCTAATCAAAAGATTTTAACCTCTGAATCACGAAACTTACTACCAAATACAGTTACTAGGCAAGATTCTGTATATAATATTTCTAGATCTGCGCTTTTAATAAACGCATTAAATACTAATGATTTTAGTAAAATAAAATTTGGATTTCAGGATAGACTTCATGAACAATACAGAACTACTGGAATAAAAGGATTTAATACTATTTCTAATGCTGCTCGTAATGCAGGAGCATTAGGAAGTTATTTATCAGGATCTGGCCCAACTATATCTGCAATAACTTTTGAAAAAGAATTAACTATTAATTATGAAATGCTCGATGCTGCGGATAAGCTTGGTATAGAGGGGGAAGGAATTATTTGTAGTATATCTAAAGAAGGGGTAAAGGTATTTGAGAAATAGAATTATAGTTCAAAAATACGGAGGAACCTCTATAGGTGATGTGGAAAAATTAAAGCTAATAGCCAAGAAGATTTCTGAAACAAAAGAAAAAGGCTTTTATCCAGTAGTAGTAGTATCTGCTATGGGTAAAACTACAGATGAATTGGTTAGTATGTCTAAGGAAGTAACTTTTTTAAAAAAACCTCCAGATTTGAGAGAAAAAGATATTTTATTATCTACAGGTGAGCTAGTATCATCAACACTTTTAGCAATATCTATAAAATCTTTAGATAAAAAAGTCATTAGTTTATCTGGTTCACAGGCTGGAATAATTACTGATGATATCCATGGATCGGCAAGAATTTCAGATATTAATACTGCAAGAATTATGAATGAAATTAAAAATGACAACATTATAATTATTGCGGGATTTCAAGGAATTAATATTGATGGCGACATAACAACTCTTGGTAGAGGAGGTTCAGATACTACTGCAGTGGCTATAGCCGCAGCTTTAAAGGCTGAATTTTGTGAGATTTATACGGATGTTGAAGGTATTTTTACAACTGATCCAAGAATTGTTCATAATGCAAGAAAACTTGACAAAATAAACTACGAAGATATGCTTGAAATGGCAGTTTTAGGTGCAAAAATGCACCCAAGATCTATTGAGCTAGCTTCAATCTATAATGTTCCTGTTTATGTTGCCGGTACTTTTTCTAATAAAAAAGGAACTTTAATTACTAAAGGAGATGAAATGGAAAATAATAAAACGGTGACAGGAATAGCAATTGATAAAAAAGTATCTAAAATTACGATAAAGAAAATAAAAAATTTACCAGGAACTGCTGCTTCGATTTTAAAACCTTTATCAGAAAAATCAATAAGCATAGATGTTATTGTGCAAAATACTCCTTATGATGGATTTATAGATTTTTCATTCTCTTTATCTGAAGATGACCTTGATAAAGCTTTTGATATTTTAATGAATGAAAGCTCATTAGAATTTGATGAAATTATTAAAGGGAAGGGATTTGCAAAAATAAGCTTAGTTGGCACAGGAATGCAAAATGCTCCAGGATATGCAACTGATATGTTTATAGCTCTGGGAAAAGAGAAAATAAATATTGAAATGATAACAACTTCAGAAATAAGGATTACTTGCCTTATTAATGAGAATCACGTAAATTCTGCTGTGAAGTCTCTGCACTCAGCTTTTGAGTTAGATAAAGAATAATAACTAATCTTGTGTAACTTCACCTTCTTTAATTGAAAAATAATTAGAATCCATAATATTTTTCTTGTCAACAAGGCTAAGGTCAGCAGTTGTTAGTAAAATTTGATCAAAATTGATGATTTTTTTAACAACTTTTTCTCTCATAACTTCATCTAATTCTGAAAATATGTCATCTAATATTAAAATTGGATTTCTATTTAGTAGTTCTTTTATTTCTTTTGCTTCAGATAGCTTTAGTGATAAAGCTATAATCCTAGCTTGCCCTCTAGATGCTGTTATAGAAGCAGGAGTACCATTGAATATTATTTCAAAGTCATCTCTATGTGGTCCAAGATTTGTTGTTCTTTGTTCAATATCCCTAAGATGATTTTTTTTCAATGAATTTTGAAATTTATCTTTTATATCCTTAAGTGAAGGATTATCATTAAAAAATTTTGAATCTACACCTCTTCCTATTTTAGGGATGTATTTAATATCTAAGCTTATGTGGTTATTGAAATCTAAAGCAAATTCCTTTGAGTTTTCTTTGATTTTATTAAGGATATTATTTCTTTCGAAAAATATACTTGAGGATTCTTCAGCTAATCTATCATCCCAGAATTCAATTTCACTTTCTGTACTTTTCCCATCTTTTATATTTTTTAATAAACTATTTCTTTGATAAAGAACTTTTTGAAATCTTTGCAAGTTTTTCACATGATCATTATTTATTTGACTAAGTAAAATATTTAAATATTTTCTTCTAATTAAAGGAGCTCCAGATATAATTGAGATATCATCTGTGTCAAAAAATACTGAGTTTATATTTCCTACAAATTCCTGCATAGAAACTATAACACCATTTATTCTATATGCTTTATCTAAGTCTTTATTTATTGATATATCATAATCTATTTGAGCTTTAATATTATGGTTTTTTTCCTCAGCTATACCAAGGATTTGGCTATGTCCTCCTGACTGGAAAATTTTATTATTAATTAAAAATTTATCATTAGAAACTCTTGAAGATTTTGCAATTGATAATAAATATATTGCTTCAAATAAATTACTTTTACCTTGACCATTTAGGCCATAAAAAACATTAAATCCACCATCAAGATCCAAAGAAGATGATTTATGATTCCTAAAATTTGAAAGTGATATAGTTTTTAATTTTATTTTTTTTACCTTATTTTAGCTTTTGTATATATGATAATTTTTTAATACTCCTAAATGTATTGATTTAGAGGTTATTTTTGTAAATCAAATATTAAATAATATAAAAGAGGTGTTTTAATGAATAAATTAGTAACTTTAGATCTTTGGCAAACTATTATGGGTGAGATTGATTTATCTTCATTTTCTCCAAGTAGAAGACAGATAAAATGTGAATTAGTTTATGATTTTTTAAAAAAACTTACTTCAAAAATTGAACTTTCAGAAATTGAAAAATCTCACGATTTTGTAGTTGCACAAATAGCACAATATTCAAGATTTCATTCTGATAAATTGTTTAGTGATTGGTTAATAATATTTTTAAAACACATTAATAAAGATATTTTTCAAGAAATTTCATTAGAAGAAATAAATACTATAGGTGAGATTATTGATAAAGCTTTTTTAGATAATCCTCCCAGAATTTTTGATGGAACTTTAGAGTTTATTAGTTTTTGTAAAGAAAATAATTTAAAAATAGGAATAATTTCTAATACGGGATTTAATTCTCCTGCAGCTTATAAGCAACTGCTTTTTACTAATAAAATTTATTATGACACAATTTCTTTATCAAATGAATTAGGATTAGCTAAGCCAGATAAAAATATATTTAAATTTACTTTAGATAAACTTAATATTAGCCCTTCGAATTCTATCCATATTGGAGATAATCCTGTTGCAGATATTTTAGGAGCGATCAATTTTGGTATGGATGCTATTTTGATATCTCAGAACAATAATGTTAAACCTATAAATAATAAAGTGTTTAGTGTGATTGATAACATAAAGGATGCTAAGAAAACTTTAAAAACCTGGATTTAATTATCTTTATAGTGATTAGAACAAGTATATTAATCAAAAAAAACAATCCTAAAATACTTATTGCTATTTCTAAAAAAAATCTCTGAGGGAACAGTATTAATAAAAAATCTGTCTTAGGGTTTAGAATCCATAAGTCATTTCTAAATAATAGTTTATGAAAAAGTATAAAAGTGTAGTTAAAATTCACAATCATGCCAACTATAATAATGGATAAAAATGATCCCCATAATAGAAAAGATTTTATAATTATATTTCTTATAATTTCATCAATTTTTTTAAATTTTTTAATATAAATAAGCATTATCAAGCAAATGATTAATATAGCAGTACCTATTTTTTCAAATAATAAAGTTGTTTGAATTAGATTCTTAACATCAACCATATGATCTATTTCTCTTTAATTAAATAAAGTAAAAATCTGCATACCAGGTTGTTGGAGTGATATTTCTATTTTTTCTTTATCATTCTTAAAGTAATCTTTTATTTGATCAGATACTTCATTGAGTTGGTCTTTAAATATATTAGATTCATTTGATATATTATTCCTCTCCCAATTATATTCATAAACCCAATCAGAGAATGTAATTATTTCAAAACTTATAGATAATATTACTGGAACCCATAAAATATAAGTTAAAATCTTTATAAATAGAGAGGTTTTTTTATACATACAATATTATAACTTTTTAAAATTATGAAAACAAAGAAATTGAATGAACTAGAAAAAATTATAGAAAAATTAAGATCAAATGATGGATGTCCTTGGGATAAGGAGCTAACATTTGAATCTTTGTCTGAACTTACTTTAGAAGAAACATATGAATTAATTGATGCGGTAAGTAAAAATGATAATGAAGACATTATTGATGAATTATCTGATATATTAACCCATATTATATTTTATTCTCATATAGCAAGTTCAAAAAAACTGTTTACACTTGAAGATATTATAGATAGAGCTAAGCAAAAACTTACTTCTAGGCACCCACATGTTTTTGATAAAAAAAATTTTGGAGAACTAAAAAACTCGGATGAAGTTAAGAAAAACTGGAATTATCTAAAAAATAATACTAGTAAAACTAATAAAAAAAGATTTTTAGATAATTTCAATTTCAAATCTCCTGCGAGTATTTTTCTTTCTAGATTTGTTAAGAAATTAATTGGAATGAATATAATTTCAGATAATTTTACTATTAGTAAAGAAGAATTAAAGAAAAATCCCTCAAGAGAACTTTTTAAAATATTTTATTTTCTTATACAAAATAATATTGATCCAGAAATTATTCTTAGAAAAAAAATTATAAATATTAAAGAAAAAATTGAAATTAAAGAGAAAATCAAAAATTTAAATTTTGAAGAATTTGAAAAAGAAGAAATTAAACAAATTTTATTTGATAATTAGTTCTTTTGATTGTATAACCAATTTTATTTACATAAAGATTTTTATTTTCAGATAATTCCATAATAAAATCTTGTGATTTGTTTTTATCAATAGTAAAAAGTAATCCCCCTGAAGTTTGAGGATCAAATAGGATCATTTTTTCTTCTAAAGTAATTTTTTTATCCCAAATAATTTTATTATTTAATGTTTTTTCATTATTCTTTGCTCCACTCGACCAATGAGATTCGTTGGAAAGTTGCTTAGCCCCAGATAAAATAGGTATTTCTGAAAAATTCAAATCACAAGATAATAGGCTTGAATTTAGTAAGTTTTTTAGATGTCCAATCAAACCATATCCGGTAATATCTGTACATGATTTTACATCATATTTAATTGCAATCTTCGAAGCAGATTTATTTAGTTCTAGCATATATGCAATCGATTCATCTAAAAACTTTTTTTCTATATTCTCATTTTTTGCAGCGGTTGAAATTATCCCGTTTCCTATAGGTTTAGTAATTATAATATCTTGTCCTTCTTTAGCATTAGAAAGTGTCATTAATTTATTTGGATGTATTTCTCCGATTACAGCTAAACCATATTTAGGTTCAGAGTCGTTTATAGTATGACCTCCAGAAATTATTGTGCCTGCTTCATTTGCTTTGTTTATCCCACCTTTTAAGATATTTTCTATTGTTCCTTCTGGTAAATTATCTGAAAAGCAACAAATATTTAAAGCCATAAATGGTGTTCCTCCCATCGCATAAATATCAGAAATTGCATTACTTGCTGAAATTGGGCCAAAAATATATGGATCATCAACCATTGGAGAAAAAAAATCTGTAGTAAAAATAATAGCTCTATCTTCAGAAATTTTGTACACAGCGGCATCATCTCGAGTTGATTGATCAACTAAAATTTTGTTTGAAGTTTTTATATTTGTTAGCTGGCCCAGAACCCTGTCCAGTACTTCAATAGAAGCTTTACCAGCTCAACCACCGCTTGAAGAAAAACTTGTTAATCTTATTTCTTTAGACATATAATGTTTTTTTTATTTTTAAAGTATAGAATTTATATATAGAATTTATACTACTCATAATGTACTAATTTAGTTATTCAAAGGAATTATTATGCAAAATAAAATATTTAGTGGAAGTGATATTTTTCCAAAAAATACTATTATTAATGATAAAAATAATATTTCAATTAATGGTGTTGACCTTAAAGATTTAGCAGAAGAATATGGAACTCCATTGTATGTTTATGATGAAGAAACTATTATAGATACAATAAGAGATTTTCAAGAATCTTTCACTTCAGAAATTTCAAATAGTATTATTTCTTATTTAACAAAAGCTTTTTCAAATCCATATATTTTAAAACTCCTTGATAACCAAAATATGAGTATTGATGTAGTTACAGGAGGAGAGCTAGCAGTAGCAAAATATATAAATTTTTCTCCTAGTAGGATTAATTTTCATGGAAATAATAAATCAATTGAAGAACTAAGAGATGCTGTTAAATATAATATGAATCACATAACTATCGATTCTTTTAATGAAATATCAAATTTGGAGAATATAACTAAAGATCTAAATATTACTCAAGAAGTTATGATAAGAGTTTCTCCGTCAATAGATCCTCATACTCACTTGCTAACTACTACTGGGGTTTTAGACTCAAAATTTGGGTTTTCTATTGAAACAGGTGATGCAGAGAAGGCTATAACAAAACTGATGAAAATAGACTCATTGAAACTAAAGGGTCTTCATTTTCATTTAGGGTCACCTATATTTGAATTAGAACCTTTTTCTGATGCTATAGATTATGTTTACAAATTTGCATCAAATATGAGGGAAAAATATAATTTTGATATGAAAGAGTTTAGTCCTGGTGGAGGATTTGCTATAGGATATCTTACAGAAAAAAAACCCCCTAAAATAAAAGAATATGCAAAGACAATATGTGATTCAATTAAGGAATCTTGTGAAAAATACGGTTTTAATATTCCCACGGTGACACTAGAACCTGGTAGAGCTTTAGTAGGAAGATCCGGTGTAAGCATATATAAAGTAGGATCAATAAAAAAAATTCCTGGTGTAAGAAATTATATTTCTGTTGATGGAGGTATGGGAGATAATATTAGACCTGCTTTATATGGATCAGAATATTCTGTTTTTTCAGTAACTAAAGCAGAATCAGAAAAAAATCTTTTGAAATCAACAGTTTCTGGAAAATTTTGTGAGTCTGGTGATTATCTTGCAAAGGATGTATTTTTACCTAACCCAGAAATTGATGATTTATTAGTTTTACCAGCTTCTGGAGCATATAATTTAGCTATGTCTAGTAATTATAATATGCAAACTCGACCAGCTGTTGTTATTATAAAAAATCAAACTCCTATTTTAATAAAAAGAAGAGAAACTTATGAAGATTTATTATCAACATCTTTACTATGAAAACTTTCGCTAATAATAATGTTTATAATTTACTTAAGAATTCAGTAAAAAGAGATATTTTTTCACATTTTTATATTTTTTTTGGCCCTGATGATGTAGGGAAAAAAAGAATGGCTTTAGATTTTTCCAATCTACTTCTTTGTGATTCATTAATTGAAGAAGGTCCTTGTAAAAATTGCGAAAACTGCAAGAAAATTACATCTGATAATCATTTTGATATACAAATTATAGATAATAATACTCCAATTGAAGGATCCAAAGATATTAAATCAGATCAAATTAGAATAGGTCATATTCATGAAATAATTCGTGTTGCAAATTTAGGGCCATTTATGAGTAAATACAAAATATTTATTGTTGATAAGGCAGAAAAACTAAATACTGAGGCTTCAAATGCTTTTTTAAAATTATTAGAAGAACCTCCTACTTCTTCAATTTCTATTTTTCTAGTTAATGATATTTCATTACTTTATCCTACTATTATCTCTAGAGCACAAAGAATTGGATTAAACGTGGCAAGCGAACAAGATATGAGTAATTATCTTTCTGAAAATTTTTCGCTTGATAAATCAACAGAAAATAAAATCATCCAATTATCATCAGGAAAAATAAAATTGGCAGAATCCTTAGCTAATAACACATCATTACTAGATGATTATAAAGAATACTATAATAGGTTATTTGATTATTGTAATTCTGATTTATCTGAAAGATTAAATATTTCACAAAAATTATCATCTAGGTTCAGGACAGATAGAAGTATTATTTATAATGAATTGAACTTATGGTCAGATTTTTGCAAAATTGTAATTAAAAAAAAATATAATAAAAGCCATGACTTAAATTATGAAAATAAATTAGAAAATATATTTGATGTTAATCAAATTAACAAAATTATTTTAATCCTATTAAAGACAATTTCTAGTCTAAGAGAAAATGCAAATTCTAGATTGGTTTTTGATGTTATGGGATTAAATATACCGGAAAAAAATCATTGAATAATATTTATAAATCAATAGCTATAGATGGACCAGCAGCTTCAGGAAAATCTGTTGTTGGAAAGCAAATAGCAGAAAAATTATCTTATATTTTTCTGGATACTGGATTAATGTATCGTGCTGTAACCTATATTTCTATTAATAAAAAAATTAACCCAATTAATGTTTCAGAATTTTTTAGTAAAAATATTATTAATTTAAATTTAAGTGACAGTAAAAATATTATTAACTATGAGAAAAATAATATTACCTCTTTTCTATTTTCAAATGAAATAGATTCAAATGTTTCAAATATTTCAAAGCTAAAAGAGGTAAGACAAAATCTGGTTAAAGAACAAAAAGAAATATCTAAGTCAAATAATATAGTTATGGTGGGAAGAGACATAGGTACAAAAGTACTTCCTAATGCTAATTTAAAAATTTATTTAGATGCTTCAATAGAGATAAGAGCCCTTCGAAGATCAAAAGAATTGAATGGATTATCTACTAATATAATAGAAGAAAAAATAAAAAATAGAGATGTAATAGATAAAAATAGGGTAAACTCTCCCTTAAAACTTGCTGATGATGCAATTATCATAAATACTGATACTCTTACTATTAATCAGGTTGTTAGCAACATTATAGAATTATCTAAACAATATGAGTAAACTTTTTAAATTTTGTGAATTAAGCCTCAATACCACTTTTAATATTTTCGGTAAAATTCAAGTTTTAGGATCACAAAATATTCCAAAAGATGATTCAGTAATATCTGTTTCTAATCATCTTTCTATAATAGACCCTCCTTTATGTGCGTCTGCTATAGGTAAAGAAGCACGTTTTTTAGCAAAAAAAGAGTTATTTAAATTTCCAATTAATATATTTTTAAAATTTTATGGAGCTTTTCCGATAAATAGAGGTAAAGTTGATTTAAAAGCATTTCAATGGTCTAAAAAACAATTGATGCAAAAAAATAATTCCTTATTGATATTCCCAGAAGGAACAAGAAGTAAAAACTATGTTATTAAAAAGGGATATAATGGTGTTACATTTTTAGCAATTGAAAATGATAGTATAATTTTACCTTTAGGAATTACTGGTTCAGAAAAATGTACAAATTATCTTCAATTTTTCTTTCCTAAAATGAAGATTATTATAAATATTGGCAAACCATTTAAGATTATTAATCTACCTAAAGAAAAAAATAAAATATTATACGATAAAATTACTAAAGAAATAATGCAAAGAATTTCAAATTTGCTTCCTGAAAATTATAAAAATGAAAAAAAAATAATTGCTGAAAATAATTTTATTTATACTAAAATAATTGGTGAAATTTAAATGAAAATTAGTAAAATTTCTCATGAATTTTTTAAACAATCTGCTATTAATGATTCTCTTTTATCCCGCTTTGCTGTTAAGGAAGCTAATAGCTCAAGAGAATTTTCTGAGAGAAAAGAAAATTTGTATAGAAATTCTTTTCAAATAGATAGAGATAGAATTATTCATACTAATTCATTCAGGCGCTTGAAGCACAAAAGTCAAGTTTTTGTTGCACCAATTGGTGATCATTATACGACTAGATTGACTCATGTTATAGAAGTTTCTCAAATAGGCAGAACTATAGCAAGATCTTTAAAATTAAATGAAGATTTAGTTGAAGCAGCATCTTTAGGACATGATTTAGGACATACTCCTTTTGGGCATATTGGAGAATCAGTATTAAATGAAATTTTAGATGATGGTTTTCACCATTCAAGGCACTCTATTAGAATTATAAAAAAACTAGAAAAAAAAGGTAAAGGCCTAAATCTAACTAATTTTGTCATAGACGCTATTCAAAGACATTCTAAGGGGCCAGGAGAATTTCTTACTAGTAACTCTGTAAAAGGAATGACTTTAGAAGCTCAAATTGTAAGAATTTCGGATGCTCTGGCATATTTAAGCCATGATATTCAGGATGCTAAACGTTCAGGGTTTATAAATCCTGAAAATATTAAAGGTGATATTAAGGATTTTTTTAATATGGAAAGCTCTAAAAGAATAAATGAATTTGTTACTGATTTAATAGTTAACTCTTGGGATTGTAATGGCGATAAAAAAATATCAACATCCCCTATTATCAAAATGTCAAAAGATTTTTCTGAAAGATTAACTTCACTTAGGAATTTTATGTTTGAGAATTTTTATTTACCAGTTAGTGATTCAGTTCAAGGTAAGACAGCTTCAAAAATTGTTAATACTTTATTCGATTATTATTATAATAATTTTAAAAATTTACCCAAGGAATTTCAATTAGAATCAAATGATAAATCTATCTTAGTTTCAGATTATATTTGTGGTATGACCGATCAATTTGCAGTAAGAGAAGTAGAGAAAATATCTCCTGGAATATCTAAAACATTAAACTTGAAAAAAATATAAATTTTAGAAAATATATAAGACATTTATAAATACCTAAAAAGTTAATAAAAACTCTACCCCACTCATTATGATATGCGTGTAGACTGAGTACAAGCATATAGGATTAAGGATTAAGAGCTTTGGCTAAGGAATTTAAAGAGAAAATTAAAGAAAATATTGATCTCAAAGATTTCTTGGGCACTAAAGGTGTTATTTGGTCTGATAAAGGCTCTGTTCCTAAAGCTCTTTGTATGTTTCATGATGAAAAAACCCCTTCTTTTACTTTAAGCAGAGACTTAAAAAGGTATAGATGTTACGGATGTAATGAAAGTGGAGATGTTTTTGATTTCTTGATGTCTTTTGAAAAATTAAGTTTTATGGATTCTATAAAACAATTATCTAATTATTTATCCTTAGACTATGATGAAAATTCCTATGCGGACGATGTAGAAAAAAGAAAGAAAACTAATATTGTTTCAAAAGAAGTTTATGATGTTAATAATATTGCCCAAAGTTATTTTTCTAAACAGTTATTAGATAAATCATCTGAAAATTCTAATAAAGTTTTATCTTATCTTGAAAATAGAGGAATTTCTCAAAATGTTATCAATAGTAATTTTATAGGCTACTGTCCTGATGGAAATTTAGGAAGCTTGCTTTCTCATTTTCAAAATAGTAAAACAAATAAACGTGGAGTTACAAATTCAAATTTACTACATAAAAATGAAGAGTCAGGAGATTGGATTGACTTTTTTAGAAATAGAATCACTATAGCAATTTTAGATGAAAAATCTAATATATTGGGCTTTGCTGGAAGATCCATTACTGATAATCAAAAAAGTAAATATATTAATTCAAAAGATAGTGAAGTATTTAATAAATCTCAAATTCTATATGGTCTTGACAGAGCTTCTGAAAAAATAAAACTTAAATCCCAGGCTATCGTTGTTGAAGGTTACTTTGATTGTATTTCCGGTTATGAAAAAGGTTATGATAATTTAGTTGCAGCGATGGGAACACAATTAAGTTCAGATAACTTTGATAAATTGAAAAAGCTTGTTACTTACTCATCTGAATCAGGAGAAATAATATTCTGTTTTGATAATGATAGTGCAGGTCATAAAGCTGCACTCGATACTCTTTTAAAATTAAGAGAAAACATATCAATGAGTTTTAAGAAATCGGATAAGAAAATCACAGTAAAAATATGCTTTCCTTCGAAAGGTAAAGATCCTGATGAAATCTTTAGATCTAATCCTCTTGAATGGGAAGAAATGATTAATCAATCAATCAATTTTATTGATTTTTTAATTGATTTTTATAATGAAGAATATTTATCAGGAGCAAACAAAGATACATATAAATTTTTAGATATAATTATGCCTTTTATAATTGAATCATGTGATGAAATTCAGCAATCTAATTATCTTAGTAAAATTTCAAAAATAACGGGATTAAGTGATGATTTATTGAAAATTGAAGCATCTTCTTCTAAAAAATCTAGTTATAAGAAAAATAGAAAGACTATAAGAGATGATGAAAGAATTAAGAGGGTTATTTTTAATCATGAAAAAGCACAAGAGAAGTATTTTTTAGCAATATTGCTTGACTCACCCGAGTTATTTGATAGCGTGACAGATATTCAAGATGTTTATTTTTCAGATTTACATTACAGATCTTTATTTAAGTTATGGAAAACTACAAATGAAGTAGTTACCCTCAAAGACTTAGATGAAGATTTAAAGTTTATATATGAAGAACTGTCTGATTATCTAAAGTCTGGGTTTGTTTCAGATCCTGACATGAGCCAAGATATTGAATTAGAAAATGTCAAAACAAGATTGGCGATTGATTATCAAAAAAGAAAACTAAATGAAACAGAAATAAGATTGAAAGAAGAAGAAGAGCTAGGTGGCAAAGATGAAAACATTATAGGCTCTTTGATGAATGAACTTGTAGAAATTACTGAAAATATTAAAAATTTAGAAAGGACGGAAGTAAATTGAAAGAAACTGCCAGTGATAATGAGAATATATATGTTGATGATGTCAATAAAATATTGAAATTGAACCAGTTATAATGCCAGGATCGTCAAGACTTGAAGATGAAGAAGACCTTTCTTCAGGGGCCTCTTCAGTTGATACTTATGACAAAAACGATGACCTAATGAATATATTATCCAAAGGGAAAAAAGTATTTAAAGATACATATGAAGATCCTATTAGAATGTATCTAAAAGAAATTGGAGATGTAAAACTTTTATCTAGAAAAGATGAGGAAATTTTAGCTAGAACTATAGATTTAAAGTTCAAATATAATAATTTATCAACTGATTGAGAAGAATCTACTCCAGAATTGATAAATTCTGGACATATATTACGAGAAGTTTTAAGCTCAATTTTAGAGCTAGAAGAAATTATAATTGCTATTGGTAAATTTTACGGTAAATCACATAAAGAAATTATGTCCTTAGGTGAAATTACTTCAGAGGATTCTTTTCTGAATGAAATACATGGAGTTTATGCAGAAGATTTAGTTGTATTTGTGGCAGATGTAAATAATATATCAGATGATCAAGTTACAAAAAAAATAAAAGAACTATCAGATCTACTCGGATTAATTCCGTCTGATCTATCCAAGCTTTTAGATGAAAAGGTTAAAAATTTACATATAAAAAAATTAATTAAAGATAATAATTTTGATGATCAGATTAAGGTATATAAAATGATAATAGATAGTCACTATGATCAAATATTATCAAGATCTGAATTAGCTCAGAATCACTTAGCTGAGGCAAATCTAAGATTAGTTGTATCAATAGCAAAGAAATATATTGGAAGAGGGTTAACTCTTTTGGATTTGGTGCAAGAAGGTAATATTGGTCTTATAAGAGCAGTGGAAAAGTTTGATTATAGAAAAGGGTTTAAGTTTGCAACATATGCAACATGGTGGATAAGGCAATCTATTACTCGAGCTGTCGCAGATCAATCCAGGACAATTAGAATTCCTGTACACATGGTTGAACAAATCAATAAAATCTTAAGAGTTTCAAGAAGATTAGTTCAAGAAAAAGGTACTGAACCTACTTCTGAAGATATTGCAAAAGAGTTAGATATGGATCCTGATAAGGTAAATGAAATACTTAAAGCTTCACAAGATCCAATATCTCTAGAAGCACCCATTGGAGAGGAGCAAGATTTAAATCTTGCTGATCTTATAGAAGATCAAAATGCTGAATCTCCTCAAAATTCAGCGTCTAAAAACCTTTTAAAAGCACAAATTTCTGAAGTATTAGAAACCTTGTCGCCAAGAGAAAGGCAAGTTATTGAATATAGATTCGGAATTAATGATAGCAGGCCAAGAACTCTTGAAGAAGTTGGACAAACATTTGGGGTAACGCGAGAAAGAATAAGACAAATTGAAGCTAAAGCTTTAAGAAAACTAAGGCATCCTACAAGATCACTCACACTTAGAGATTACTTAGATTTTTAAGTGTTTAGTTATTAACTATAAACTTTACAATATTGATTAATTGATATTTTTTATGTATATTTATTATATATAGCAATGTAAGGTTTATTTGAATTTAGAAGAATTAAAAGATTATTTATTTATACTTTTACTTATAATTTTTTCTTTTATTGGGATTTTCTTAAGTATTTTTCTTATAATTTCAATTAGATATATTATTAAATCAGCTAGATTTATTATTAAAATAAAACATCAATTTGAAACTGCTAATGAAAAAATAGAATCTTTTAAGGAATCATTGGCTACTGTAAACAAGTCTGTTGATTTATTTAAAAACATTTTTAATAAACCAAAAAAAAATTCCAAAAATTCCAAAAATTAAACTTTCTAAGGAGAAATTATGTCTAGTGAAGAGTCTTTTTATAAAGGTTTTTTCTATGGTGCCACGCTAGGTTTTTTAGCTGGAGTTATCTTTGCTCCAAAGCCAGGGGATCAAACTAGGGAAATCTTATCTGAAAATATTAAAGATTGGAAAGTAAAAGCAAATGATCTAGTTGATTCTGCTAAAGAACGCCTAAATAATGCAGTTCAAGAAGGAAGTGAAATATCCAGAAAGAATAAATATGACCTTTATGATGATTAGGATGAGTAGGATCCAAGAATTTTGAGCAATGAAGTGATTTTTCTTAATTCTTGTAACGCTTCTCCTACCTTTTTGTCTTCTACGTGTCCATTAAAATCTATAATAAAAATATAATTTCCTAATTCTGTACCTGTGGGTCTACTTTCTATTTTTTGTAAATTTATATTTCTTTTTGAAAAACATTCTAAAGCAGATAATAATAAACCTGATTGATCTGATACCTTAAAGCCAAAGGCAATTGTTGTGCTATCTTTTGTTGATTTACTATATTTATTATTTGAAACAACTACAAATTTTGTTACATTATTTTTATAATCTTGAATTCCTTTTTCTAAAATATAGTGGCTATTGATCAATGCAGCCCTTTCTGGACCAATTGCAGCAACTCCTTCAGGCATATTTTTAAGATTTGCTACAGCTTCTCCAGTTGAAGGAGATTCAGTAATTTTTATATCTTTACGTAAATACTTATTAATCCATAAATTACATTGATTAATTGCTTCAGGTTTACTAATTATTTCAGTTATATCTTTAACATTTAAATTTTTACTTTTTGCTATTAAACAAGCTTCTATTGGGATTAAAATTTTATGATTAATAAATAAGTTTTTAGAATTTATTAAATAATCAATTGTTTCAATTATTGTTCCAACTCTGGAATTTTCTATAGGAAATATACCTTCTTTGTTAATGCCTTTTTCAACACTTTCTAATACTTCAAAAATATTTTTTTTTGCAACTAAAAATTTCTCATCATTATTTTTATATAATAAAGCTGCTGCTTCAGAATATGTTCCTTTAGGTCCAAGAAAACTTATATCACTTTTTATATTTTTCATATAATTAATTATTCATTGATACTTGCAATAATATTTTATCAAGTGGATTTATAGTATCACTAAAATTATGACTAATATTTCCAGATGAAGATATTATAGCTATGATTTTAGTGCTTTTAGATAAATTTAGTTCATTTAAAGATTTACCAATTATTTGGGAGTTGGTTCCAGCAGATAAAATTCTTATTTCTGTATAATTATCACTATCAGTATAAATATTCATGTCAGATTCAGATGAAATAAAAGAATTTATTTTAGAAGATATAATTTCGTCATATTCTATAATTTGATCAAATTCATCATCCATAAATATTTCTTTATTTCTAATATTATTCAAAAGTATTATTGTTTTAATATCTTGATTTAAGGATTTAGCAACTTGAGCTCCGATTAAATTTATTCCATCATCTAAATCTGCAGAAATAAAATATTGTGCTCTTTCTATTCCAGCTTCAAGTTGAGTTTGATTATTAGAAGAATTACCAAGAATAGTGATAAATCCTAATGTTTTTTCTACTTTTTTTGCTTCAGCTTCATCTGCTCCTATGAAAGAAACTTCATCTCCTTGAGATATAAATTTTCTTGCGAGACTAAATGTTAAATTATTCATTCCAGAGATAATAATATACAAAATTATTTCCTAACTTCTAATTATATTTATTAATTCATTATCTTCTATAAATGATTCATTAATTACTAAATATTTTTTATTCTTATATAAATTGAAAAGATATGAATTTTTAATAGAAAATTGTATTTTACTTAATTCAACTAATAATTTGATTTTATGAAATAGAAATGAATTCCTAGAATCTTTATCTGTAGTTATAAAAATATAATCAGAATCATTTTTTATTAAATCTAATTTTTCAATGTAATCTTCAACCAAAATAATTTTTATATTATCTTTATTCTTATATTCATTTATAAAATCAAAATTTTTATTAGTGCTGAAAACATTAATATTTTCACAGTGATTTTCAATTTTATTAATTATAATTTTGCTTAAATTTGAAATACCTATAATGGAAATATTCATATTTTAATTCTCTATTTCTAATAATTCTAATACATTCATTTTTGTATTATTCTTAATAAACTCATATTTATAATCTTCTGAATTTTTATTTTTCTTATAAGCAATTAAATCTGCGTTGATTCTTTGAGACTCTTTTATAAGGGCAACTCCAGTATTTCTAGATTGTACTAAAATAAAATTACTAGTATTTATATCATAGTTTAATTTATTTTTAATTAAATATTCTTGAGCATATTTTAAAGTATTTTCTCCAATACTAATTTGGTCTCCTATTTCAAATTCAATTGGATATTTATGAGGAATTTCTATAACAAATAAAAAATATGCATTAGCATTATTATTCTTTATTATGGATACTGCTTGATTGAGTAATAAATTATTATTATCTTTTTCTAAGAGTATTAATATTTTTTTTGGATTCATTTTTTATAAAAGCTTTTCAATATTATTATTATTACCAATAATAGTTAGCTCATCTTTTTCAAGTAAAACTTCTTCATTAGAAGGATATAACACCAGAGAATCCCCTCTAAGTATAGATACTACGGTTAATTTTTGACTCCCAGGTTTATTTAAGAAACCTGCCTCAGAAAGAGTCATACCTATTAATCTGT
>JAACCT010000045.1 GCA_009937255.1 Dehalococcoidales bacterium | reverse complement strand
TCAAGATTTGATGCAAACAAGCACTTAGCTCAAGCAGTAGTTGGTGATGCAAAAGTTTCATTGAATGATTTATCTCTAGCACTAGGTGATTGGAAAGCAGGCGAAGAATGGAATAAAAAATCTCAAGTTGAATTAAAAGCTTGGAATGAACAAGTAGATAAAGAGAGTGCACCAACAAATCAAGAAGTGCCAAGTTATGTTCAAGTAATAGGCGCTGTGTATCGAAATTCAGATCCAACAGATATTGCGGTTACAGCGGCAGGTGGATTAGTTGGAGAAGTTGTACAAGTTTGGAGACCAAGAGAACTGAACACACATGAAACTGAATGGGGCTTTAGTTGCATGAGTGATGAAATTTCTGGCGCTTTAGGAATTAAAATGGCAAACCCAGACAAAGATGTAATCTCTTTTGTTGGTGATGGATCATATTTATTAAATAATACAGATATTTATTCATCGGTAATTACCAAAAACAAACTAATTATAATTGTATGTGATAATGGTGGATTTGCAGTCATCAATAGACTTCAATTGTTTAAAGGTGGAAAAGAATTTAATAATTTATTAAAAAGCTCAAAGACGCCAGGTTTAGTAGGTGTAGATTTTGCAAAACATGCAGCAAGCATGGGTGCAAAATCAGAAGAAGTGAGCTCAATATCAGATTTAGAAGAAGCATTTAAAAGAGCAAAAAAATCTGATGTAACATATGTAATTTCAATTAAAACGCATGCCTATAAGTGGTTAGAGGGATCAGCTTTCTGGGATAGTCCGACATTAGAAATTCCGACTACAGAGGAAAACAAAGAAGCAATAAAACTTTATAAAGAAGGAAAGTCAAAACAAAGACAAGGCATATAATTCTTTATGAATAAAGTTTTTAAAGTTGGCCTCATAGGCTGTGGACATATTTCCGAAACTTATTTTAGAGCACAAGAATATTTTAATAATATAAGAATAGTTAAATGTGCAGATATTAATATGGAATCTGCTAAAAAATGTGCAATTCATTACAATATTGAAGCAGTAAGTGTTGAAGAAATCTTAAAAGATAAAGAAATTGAAATAATACTTAATTTAACAATCCCTCGTGCGCATTATGAAGTTTCAAAAATGGCATTAGAAAATAACAAACATTCTTATGCAGAAAAACCAATGGCAGTTAATTTTGAAAATGGAAAAGAATTATTGGAGATAGCTAAATCAAAAAAATTATATATTGGAAATGCACCTGACACTTTTTTAGGTGGAGGTATCCAAAAAACAAGGGAATTAATAGATAATGGAGTTATTGGAGATATTAAATTAGGTAATGCTATATTTGCATTCCCAGGTGTTCAGTCTTATCATCCAAATCCTGAACCTTGGTTTGCTGAAGATGAAGGTGGTCCAGTTGTTGATATGGGACCTTATTATCTTACAGCTTTAGTAAATTTGTTAGGACCTGCTAAACAAGTCCAAGGAAGATGTACAAAAGTTTTTCAAGAAAGAGAAATTGGTATAGGACCTAAAAAAGGTCAAAAGTTTAAAGTTGAAACACCAACAACTTATTTGGCAACAATACAATTTGAAAATGATTGTATAATTCAGATCACTTTATCATTTGATGTAGTTGCCCATCAAAGAAATCATATAGAACTTTATGGTAATAAAGGATCAATAATAGTTCCAGATCCAAATATGTTTGGTGGATCAGCATTCGTTTCAGTCACTGCAGGAGGAAATTGGGGAGAACATAAATCAGATAATATGCCTTTAGGAAAAATTAATATTAAAAGTCAAAGTTCAAGAGCAAATGAATCACCTACTAATGCTAATTATAGGGGAGCTGGTCTTTCAGAAATGGCTTACGCAATTGAAAATAATTTAGAGCATAGATGTAATGGTGAGCTTTCTCTTCATGTGTTAGATATTATTGACAGTATAATGAAAGCATCTCAATCTGGCACGCCTCAAACAATGAGAACAACTTGCAAACAACCAAAACCTTTTTCTTTAGAGGAAATTAAAAAGATAATGAATTAAAATTAATTAATGTCAAAATTAATTGTAATATCTGATCCATTTCCAAGAACGCTTGATCTAATTTTTACAAAAAAAAAACTTAGAGAACTAAAATCTAGATATAAGATTTTAACAGTTTCTAAGAATAATCCAAAAAAATTTTATGAAAATAATATTCATAAAGCTACATT
>JAACCT010000044.1 GCA_009937255.1 Dehalococcoidales bacterium | reverse complement strand
GTGAAAAAGACGAATACGAGCTAGATGAGCCTAGAAAATTAGAAAATATTTCCAATAATAAAAAAATTATCACTAATTGGGATATCTCATTTACAGGTGAAAATTTATTAGGTAATTTCATACCATCATTTGCGGGTGATTCTATATATTTTGCTGATTCATCTGGAAATATTAAATCAATCAATTCTATATCGGGTAGCATTAATTGGAAAAAGGAAGTTAGTTTATTATCAGCTGGGATATCTGCTGGCTTTGGAATACTTATTGTTGCAGATATTGATGGAAACGTAATTGCTTTAGACCAAAATAATGGTACTGAATTGTGGACTTCAAATGTAAAAGGCGAGGTTTTGGCTCCAGCTGCAGTTGATGCTAAATTTATTATTGTTAAGACTGGTTCAGGTGAGCTCATTGCTCTAAATAAAGATAGCGGAGAAATAGAATGGTCATACAGATCAAAACTCCCAGCTCTCACTATTAGAGGAAGTAGTAGCCCAGTCATAGATAACAATATGGTTTATGCAACATTTGATAATGGAAGACTGGGCGTTTTTGAATTAGAGTCAGGCTACCCTGTTTGGGATGGAGCAATCTCTTATGTAAGCGGATCATCTGAGTTAGAAAATCTTATTGACTCTGATTCTAGTCCTGTTATTGAAGGTGGTTTAGTCTTTACAACCAGTTATCAAGGAAATATAAATATATTTGATATTGCTCAAAAAAGATCTGTATGGCAGTCTGAATCATCCTCATTTTATTCGCCATTATTACTTAGGGGACTGATAATTCTAGTAGAGGCTAACTCAAACCTTAAAACTTTTTTTAGTAAAAATTTAGAGAAATCTTGGAGCTCAAACGAATACCTCAATAGAAGTCTTTCAAATCCATCTAGTTTTAATGGTTTTTTATTAGTCGGAGATTTTGAAGGGTATATTCATATAATTGACCCATTAAATGGCCAAACCGTTGCAAGAAAGAAAATATCGAGAAAGCCAATAATGAAATTGATAAGTAGGAGTAATAATTTCTATGCTATTGATGAAGACTTTAATTTATTTTCATTAAGCATATAAGATGTTAATTAATAATGTTTACTTCAATAGCAATTATAGGTAGACCAAATGTTGGAAAATCTACCTTATTCAATAAATTAACAAAATCTAGACAAGCTATAGTTTCTGACTTTTCTGGTTTAACAAAAGATAGAAACTATGGTTATATCTCTTTTGGTGACCAAAAAAGCTTAATTATTGATACCGGTGGGATTGCACAAGATGATTCTATTTTAAAAGAAGATATAGCTGAACAAGCTTGGATTGCTGCTGAGGAATCAAATCTCATAATCTTTCTTCTAGATGGGTCACAAAATCTAAATAAAGAAGATTTAGATATTTTGACAAGACTCAGGAAATTAAATAAAAATTTTATTACCGTACTAAACAAAATCGATAAAAAATCCGAGTCCTTAATTAAAGAAGATTTAGTCAAGAAAGGCTTAGATAATTTTTTGAAATCAGTGCTGAGCATTCAAAAAATTTGATTGATCTTAGGACTTTTATTAAGACATCATTACCAAAAGAAAAACTGCAAGCACCCGAAGGTAAAAAAATTGCTATTTTAGGAAGACCTAATGCTGGTAAATCTACTTTCATTAATAAATTTATTAAACAAGATAGACTTATCGTTTCAGAAATAGCCGGTACAACTATCGATGCCATTAGTATCCCATTTACTGTAAATGATGATGACTTTATTTTTATTGATACTGCAGGTATTAGAAAAGGCTATCGTTATGCTCATAAAGTAGAATATTTTTCTTATGTAAGGGCAATGCATTCAGTAGAAGAATGCGATGTGGTTATATTTATTTGTGATGCCACAGAGGGTTTGGTAGATCAGGATCTAAAGATTATTAATATGATTTGCGAGATGGGTAAACCAGTTGTTATAGCTTTTAACAAAATGGATTTACTTTCAAAAAAAGAAAAAGATAAATTATATGAGTCCAAAAGAGCACAATCTAGCTTTGTTGATGACTTCATAAAATTAGAAATTTCTAGTATCAACGGAACTGGATTCAAGAGACTTTTTAGAATTACCAACAATGTGATCGATATAGCTCAAAAAAAATATACAACAGCTGCTCTTAATAAATTATTGAATAAATTTGTTCTCCAAAGTGCTCCTCCTTCAGTTGGCGGAAGGCAGCTAAAACTTAAACATATTCATTTTGGTGGCATAAATCCAACAACATTAATTATCCACTCAAATCAAGATAAAAAAATCCCTCAAAACTATCGAAAGTATTTAGAAAATTCTTTAAGAGAAGCTTTAAAACTTCAAAGTATCCAACTTAAGTTAATTTTTTGAAAATCAGAGAATCCTTTCAAATCTAAAATTAATAAACTTACTGATAGGCAGGTCAAAAAAAGACAAAGAATGATGAAGCATGTTAGGAAGAAAAAGTAAGTAAATTATTACTTTTTTAACATTTCAATTATTTAATTCTCTTATAATCAGTTATAATCTGAGCATAAAAACACACTAAAAAATGACATTTGTCACTTTCTTAATGACACATAAAAGACCAGTAAATATAAACCTTTTTAAGATACAGTTGCCTTTATCTGCCTTACTTTCTATAACTCATAGAATTAGTGGAATACTAATATTTTTTATAGTTCTTCCAGTTACTATAATAGCCCTATCTTTTATGTATGAAAGCCAAGAATCGTATGATAATTTTATAAATTTTTATTCAACAAATTTATTTATTAAATTAATTTTTATTAGCCTAGTCTTAATATTTCAGTATCATATTTTTACAGGTATTAGGCATTTAATGATAGATTTTCATCTTTTGACAGAATCTCTTTCTTCATCG
>JAACCT010000043.1 GCA_009937255.1 Dehalococcoidales bacterium | reverse complement strand
GAGCTAGTATCAAGACAAGTAGGAGTAGCTCCAAAAAAAACATACGAAGATGCAATTAATGCAGCTTTATAACTCAAAATAATTATATTTGCAACCGTTTTTGGTCTGGTAGTTCAGTTGGTTAGAATACCTGCCTGTCACGCAGGGGGTCGCGGGTTCGAGTCCCGTCCAGACCGCAAAACAAAAAACCCTCTATTTGGAGGGTTTTTGTTTTTTAACCCACTTAAATTTATATATTAGATTTCTAAAATTATAATATGATATTAATCACTTTACTGTTTTTATTACTGACTTTTATAATATTTATAATTTATAGAGTGAATAATCCAAAGAGCCCACTTAAAAGTGTTTTATATTCAGAGAAAGGTAAAAATATTACAATATCATACAGTAGTCCTTCCAAAAAAGGTAGACTTATTTTTGGAACAAAATCTGAATCAGCATTAGTTCAATTTGACAAATACTGGAGAACAGGGGCTAATAGACGAACAATTATTAAAACTGCTACTGATTTAACTTTTGGAGATAATGTTTTAGTTAAGGGAGAATATGCAATGTATACTATACCTGGTCTGAATAAATGGGATATTACATTTAATAGTACTAAATCTTACTTAGGATCCTTTAAGCCAAAACCAGAAATGGATTTATTTACAGTTTCAGCTTCTCCTAAAATTATAAAGACCCCAATAGAAGAGTTATCATTAGATTTCATACCTCAAAATAAATCTGATCTTAAATCAAATGCTATAAGATTAAGATGGGATTCTACAGAAGTAGTAATTCCATTTGATTAATTTAATTAGATGAAGAAGGCTCTAATTCTACTTTTGTTATGCTCTAATGTATATTCTCAAATTTCAAGTAAAAAGATTGATAGGTGGATTTCAAAAAATGAAAATTTAAAAAGTTCAGTTGTTTCAATAGCAATTAAACAATTAGATAAGAATAAAAAGATTTCGGGAATTAATATAAATACTTATATGACTCCAGCATCTAATACAAAAATCCTAACTGTTCTAGGTTCTATAGTTACAGGGGATACTATTCCGTCAATTAAATATAAAATTTCTAATGATACATTAAGTATTTCAACTACTGGATACCCTTTTATTGCTCATCCAAAATATAATGATGATGATTTAGAGAGTTTTATTAAACCCTTTAACCATATAGTATATCATAAGCCTAATACTGATATGAGTAAGTATGGTCCTGCATGGGCTTGGGATGATTTTAAATATTATTTTCAAGCTGAAAGATCAGAGATGCCAATTTATGGAAATGTAATTCAAGTTGTTAAACTGTCAGATGACTCTATAGAAGTTACCCCTGATATTTTCAAAATGACCACAAATTTGAAGCAGGAAGAAAAATTATCTCGAGATCATCAAGAAAATAATTTCTTTATTAACCCCTCTCTTGTAAAAGTTGGAGACACAATTTATTACCCATTTATTACATCAAGAAAAAATACCATGAATCTTCTAGAGGGTTTTTTTAAAACATCTGTTAGCTTTAATGAAGACAATTTGAAAAATTATCAAATATGGAATAGTAATATTAAAGATGATATATACTCTGCTATTTTGAAGGACTCAGATAATCTTATCTCTGAGAGTTTAGCTGCAAATATTTCTCTTAGATCTAATGATACTATATCTGTAGATAAAGGCCTTAAAATAATACTAAACAGTTTAGATGATAATAAAACACAGTTATATGATGGTTCAGGACTTTCTAGGTATAATTTGATTAAACCTTCATCATTAATTATAGCTTTAGAAAAGATATATCAATACTATGGTCTTGAAAGAATTAAGAAAATTTTCCCTAATAACTATATTATAGATGAAACAGAAGATTTTGTTTGGGGCAAAACAGGTACATTAAAAAATAATCATAATTATTCTGGATATATTATAACAAATAAAGGAAGACAGTATGTTTTCAGTATCATGATAAATCATTTCACAGATGATATAGATATAATTAAGGAAGCTATTTCAG
>JAACCT010000042.1 GCA_009937255.1 Dehalococcoidales bacterium | reverse complement strand
TTAATAGTCTTAAATGTATTAACAATTTTATTAATAGTTGAAATTTACAAAATGCAAGAAATTAAAAATATTAAAAATGGATCAATTGAAATTAATCCGATAGGATAAAAGAGGTAAAATATGGAAAAATTTATAGAACATACAGGTCTTGTTGCACCCTTAGATAGGGTTAATGTAGATACCGATCAAATCATACCGAAACAATTTTTGAAAAGAATTGAAAGAACTGGTTTGGGTGAGTTTGCTTTTTTTGATTGGCGATATCTTGAAGATGGTGTTCCTAATCCAGAGTTTATATTAAATAATCCAAAGTATTCTGGTGCATCTATACTTGTAGCAGGACCCAATTTTGGTTCAGGTTCAAGTAGAGAACATGCTCCGTGGGCTTTATCTGAGTATGGTTTCAAAGTAATTATTTCTACAAGTTTCGCAGATATTTTTAGAAATAATTGTATGCAAAATGGATTAATTACAGTTCAACTACCTGCTAAAGATATAGATTTAATTATGTCTAATTCTTTAAAACTAACTAAATATAAAATTACAGTTAATTTAGAAAAACAAATTATTTGTGATGATTTAGGATTTGAATCGAGTTTTGATTTTGATTCTTTCAGAAAAGAATCTATACTTAAAGGTCTAGACGATATTGGAATAACTTTAGAATTCGAAGATGAAATAAATAACTTTGAATTAAAGCTTAAAAAATGAATTAATTCAAAATTCACTTAATTATTGATAGAATAGAATTTAGGACAATTTTTGGAGGAAATATGGAAGCAAGAGTTTGCGTTTTAGCTGGAGATGGTGTTGGAAAAGAAGTTACCACAGAATCAATGAAGGTTCTCGAGGCAATTTGTAAAAAATTTGATCATAACTTCGAATTTATACATGCTTTAGTTGGAGGAGCTGCGATAGATAAATATAATAATCCTATCCCATCCGAATCAATGAACTTAGCCTTAGGCTCTGATGCAATTCTATTTGGTGCAGTTGGTGGCCCTAAATGGGATAATCCAAGCGCAGATATGAGACCTGAAGATGCTATTTTAGCTTTAAGGAAAAGACTAGGTTTATATGCAAATATGAGACCAGTTAAAGTATATCCAGAATTAATTCACTCTAGCCCTTTAAGGCCTGAATATTTAAAAGATGTAGACTTTGTTATAGTGAGAGAGCTTACTGGAGGTCTTTATTTTGGTAGACCCAAAAGGAGAAGTGCAAGTACAAGAGGTAGAAGAGCTGTTGATACTTTGGCTTATTCTGAAAAAGAAATAGCTAGAGTTGTTAGAGTAGCTTTTGAATTAGCTAAATCTAGAAGAAAGAGACTTCATTCTTTAGATAAAATGAATGTTTTAGAGACAGGTAGACTTTGGAGAGAAATAGCAAATGAAGTTTCAAGAGATTATCCTGAAGTTGAACTTATACATATGTTAGCTGATAATGCAGCTATGAAAATAATAACTAATCCATCAGATTTTGACGTAATTGTTGCTGAAAACAGCATTGGAGATATTTTGTCAGATGAAGCTTCAGTTATAACTGGATCTATGGGAATGCTTCCGTCTGCAAGTTTAGCTTCTTCTCCACCCCCTCCTGGTAAAAGAAGAGGTAGAAGAGGAAGACCTGCTCTTTACGAACCTATCCATGGTTCAGCTCCAGATATAGCAGGGCATAATGTTGCCAACCCTGTAGCTTCTTTCTTATCAGCTTCGTTGATGTTAAGATGGTCTTTTGGATTACATGAAGAAGCGGATGAAATTGAAAATGCAATTAATAAAATTATTTCTGAAGGTTATAGAACAGTAGATATCGCAGGAGAAAATGATCATAAATTATCAACAAGTCAGATGGGTGATTTAGTTGCTGGTATAATTTCTAGTGGTCCAAAAACTTAATTAATAAAATGTTAAATCCAAATGATTTTCTACCAGATTACAATTCAGATATTAATATTTCTGAATTGAATGAAAATGTTTCAATTTTCAGAGACCAATGGGGGATTCCTCATATTGAGGCAGGAAACTTTAAAGATCTTTTTTTTGCTCAAGGCTTTACTTCTGCTCAAGATAGATTGTTTCAAATGGATTTAGATAGACTTAGATGTATGGGTAGATCTTCTGAATATTTAGGTAAAAAAGCTATTTCAAATGATAAATTAAATTTAAAAAGAAATTTTGAAATAGTATCAAAAGCTGATTTGAATAATGCATCAAATAAAGCTTTGCAAATGATTAGCTCTTACACTAAAGGAGTAAATTTTTACATATCAAATTTAAAAAAATTACCATTTGAATATCAATTGATTAATAAGACTCCAGAAATGTGGGAAGATTGGCACTCAATTTTAGTATATAAAATAAGAAATGCAGCTGAAGGCTCGTTTAATGGCAAATTATTTTATTCTCAGTTAGCAAGTATAGTTGGTGGGAAAAAAGCAGCTAAACTTACACCTGGATATTTTCCTGGGGCTTTATTAACATTACCGCCTGGTTCAAAATTTTCTGGTGAAATAGAAAATGCAGTAGAAGAACTTACAGAAGCTGCAAAGAACTTTCAGTCTATAGGTGCTATTGATGGTGAATCTAATGGATGGTCAGTTTCTGGAGAAAGAACTTCTTCTGGAAAACCTCTTGTTGGAGGTGATTCTCATAGAACATTAGATACTCCCAATGTTTATTATCAAGTTCATTTAAAATGTCCAGAATTCCAAGGTATGGGGCATACTATTCCTGGATATCCAGGTTTTATGCATTTTGCACATAATGAACATGTAGGGTGGGGAATGACACATGGAGGAGCTGATACACAAGATCTATTTTTGGAAAAACTTAGAAATTTTCAAGGAAAAGTTCAGTATTTTAGTAATGGTAATTGGTGTGATGCTAAAACTTCTTTAAGATTAATAAGTCCAAGAAATTTACCTAAAATTGAAATAAAAATCATTGAGACGAAAAATGGGAATATTATATTTGGTAGTCCTGAAAAAGGAATAGCTCTTTCACTTTCAGATCCTGGTGGAGAAAGTAAAGGAACCTTTTGGATAGACTCTGCTTACGAAGCAATGATTTCTAAGTCTGCTGATGATTTAGAAAAAGCATTCGATAAATGGACAGATAGAACAAATAACTATCCATATGTAGATGTCAATCATAATTTTGGTTATAAATTTGCCGGGTCAGTACCAATAAGGGATAAACAACATGAATGGGGTATTGCTAGAGGATGGGAAGAAAAATTTTCAGTAAAAAGTGAAATTCCTAGAGATGAATTACCTAAATCAAGAAATCCAAAAAATGGGTGGGTAGTTACTTGTAATCAAAAAGTTGTAGATGTTGATTTTCCTTATTTCATGTCAGTTGCTTTTGCTCCTGAATATAGAGCTAAAGTTTTAGTAAATTATTTAGAAAAAAATAAATCAAATCTAACAATACAAAATATGCTTGAAATGCATAATCAGAATTTTTCTATTCCTGCAGAGAAATTAATTACGTTTGCAAAAAATATAGATTTATTAAACTATAAATTATCAAATACTGAAGAATCTTTGTTAAACAAGCTTCATAATTGGGATTTCTTAATGGATAAACAAAGTGTAGAAGCTTCAATATATAGTGTTACTAAAGAAAATATTATTAGAGAGATTGTCAACATAAATTATGGAAATTTAAGTTCAGAAATTAATGGATGGGATAATATTGGTGGAGTATCTCATGTTAGACGCTTTTTATCCCCTTTAATAAATGAACATATAGGAAATCCTGAAAGTTTTTTATTAAATAAAAAAACTACCTGGGAGAGTCTCTATATAAATTCATTTATAACTGCAATTAAATTCCTCAAAGATTCTTTGGGTGATAAGTCAAATAATTGGAAATGGAGAAATTTGCATAAAACTAATCATCAACACCCTTTGTCTTCTGAATTTAAAGATTATAAAGATATTTTAAATCCAAAAAAAGTACCTGCTAGTGGAGATGGAGATACACCGTTAGCTGGTAGTTATGATAAAAATTACCAAATGGTTGCAGCGTCTGTAAACAGATATGCTCATGATCCAAATAATTGGGAAAACAGTAGGTGGATTGTACCATTAGGGTCTTCAGGTAATCCTGGATCTAAACATTATTCTGATCAACTAGAGATCTGGGCTAATGGTGATACTATTCCTCAATTATGGAATTGGGATGAAATAGAAAAAAAATCAACCATTCAAAAATTAATTAAAAATTAAGATTTTATCAAAATTTTTATCTATGATTTAATTTTTCTAAAGATTTATAGTTAGTGTTTTAATATTCTTAATATACAAACTTAAATAAACTGAGCTTGTACAGAACCTAATTTTTCAATGTCTATAGTAATTGTGTCATTCTTTTCTATCCAAAATGTTTTTACTATTGATCCTAATGAAATCATATCACCAGCTTTAGGAATATTAGTTTTATCAAACTCAAACTCAAGGAACCACTTGAGAGCATTAATTGGATCATCTAAGATATCCTTTCCTAGACCTTTACCAACGATAATATTGTTTACTTCCATATGACCTTTAAGATTTTTCAATGAATTAATATCAATATTATCTACCCCTTTTCCAAAAACTATTGAGGAAGAAAAAAAATTATCTGCAATTAATACTGGAGTATTTTCTTTTTTATAATTTTCCCATCTATCATCAACAATTTCAATTGAAGGAACAATTTTAGAAATGATTTTTTCATAGTCCTGATTTTTATTATGATAGTTGAAATCATCACCTAATATAACGGCAATTTCACATTCTACACCAGGATTTATAAAGTTTTCGAATTTTAATTTTGTATTCCCCTCAAATAAATTTTTTTTTAAAACTTTTCCTAAACATGGATTAGAGATTCCTAAATATTCTTGCATTACTGGGGTAGTACATCCAATTTTCCAGCCCTTAAAATCATTATTAATAGAAAAAAAATTATTAATTTCATTTTGTATAATGTAACCATCAGAAATAGTCATTTTATTTTTTAAGTACTCTGGTATATTAATTTTTTCATTGTTTTCTATGGAATTAATAATGATTTTTGAAATAGCATTCATAAAAAAATATAAGTTATACTGTAATTATGAAAATAATAATACCTAAAACTATAATTTCAAAGTTGATTGAGCATGCATTATTGGAAGATCCGAATGAATGTTGTGGTTTATTGATAGGAAAAGAAAATATGGTAACAAATATTCAGAATTGTACTAATATTCATACAAGCCCTATAACTAGATATACAATTGATCCTAAAGACCTTCTAAAGGCTGAAAATTTCTCTGATGAAAATAATATGGGCATCTTAGCTATTTACCATTCACATACCCATTCTCAAGCTTATCCATCTACTACAGATATTGAAAATGCTATAGAAAGTATGTGGACAAATCCTTACTATGTTTTAATTTCCTTGGTTGACAAAACTAGGCCTATTATAAGAGCGTATAAAATATCAGATGATAAAAATGTTGAAGAAATAATTATTCAACATGATGGAGAAGCTTATATTAGCCCTACAAAGAATTCTTAATTAGGAACCATTCCATTGAATCTGATAGAGCTAGCCAACTTGCTTCAATAATATTTGATGATGCTCCAACGCTAGTCCAAACTTCTTTATCATCGGATGATTCTATTAAAACTCTTACTACTGCTTCTGTACCTGTAGACCCTTCTACTACTCTTACAACAAAATCTGTAAGCCTTACTTTATTTATTTCCGGGAAACTATCTATTAAAGCCTTTCTCATGGCGTTGTCTAGTGCACCAACGGGTCCGTTACCCTCTGCAGCTGTATGCATAATATGATCATTAGTTTTAATTTTAATAGTTGCTTCGGAAAGAATTGGATGTTCAGATCCATCATTCCTCCAGCCCGTTCCCATTGAAGATCTTCTTTTATTTTCAACTATAACCATAAAATCAATAAGTTCAAATTTCTGTTCATAATTTGGTAAGCTTCTATAAATTAATAAATCTAAAGAAGCATCAGCAAGCTCAAAAGCATATCCTTTAGATTCTTTAATTTTAATTGTTTGAGTTATTTTTTCTGCTTCATCTGTACTTATAATATTTCCTAATCCTAAATTTTCAATTCTTGTTAATACACTTTTTTTACCTGATAATTCTGAAATACTTATTGATGATTCATTTCCAACTTGATTAGGTTCTATGTGTTGAAAAGAATTAGGGTCTATAAGGTAACCAGCAGCGTGCATTCCTCCTTTATGGGTAAAAGCATTTTTACCTACGAAGGGTTGAAAAGGAAAAGGCCTTTTGTTAGCTACCTCTGAAACATAATGAGAAAGATCTGTTAAATGTTTGATATTTTTATTATCACTTAATGTATTTTTTCCCATTTTTAAATTAAGGTTTGCAATAACACTAATTAAATTTGCATTTCCAGTTCTCTCTCCATAGCCATTTATACAACCTTGTACTTGAAAAGCTCCAGAATCTACTGCTGCTAATGTTGAAGCTACTGCAGTATCAGTATCATTATGTGTATGAATTCCTATAATACTTTCATCATTAAATTCATTTACAATAATTTTAGTTATATTTCCAATTTCATTTGGTAAGGTTCCTCCATTTGTATCGCAAAGAATAATTCTTTTAGCCCCAGCATTATATGCCGTCTTTAAGCACATTAAAGAATAATCTGGATTTTCTTTATAGCCATCAAAAAAATGCTCCGCATCAAAAAAAACTTCTTTATTTTTTTCTTTAAGAAATCTAATTGAATCTGAAATCATATTAATATTTTCTTCAAGAGAAGTTTTAATGATTTTTTCTACTTGGTAAGCACTAGATTTTCCAACTATTGTTACAAAATCTGTCTCTGCAGATAAAAGAGCTTTTATAAAAACATCATTTTTAGTATCATTATTTGCTTTTCTGGTTTGACCAAATGAAACAACTTTAGAATTTTGTAAATTTAATCCTTTTACTCTTTTAAAATATTCTTCATCCTTTGGATTAGAACCTGCAAACCCACCTTCTATGAAATCAACACCTAAATCATCTAATTTTTTAGTAATTAGAAGTTTTTCTTCCAAGGAAAGATTTATACCAGTTTGCTGCGTACCATCTCTAAGGGTAGTGTCGTAGATTTCAACTTTATTTTTTTTATTCATTGGTAAAATTTTTCAATAATTTTTTGCTAATAATAATAATATATCTATTATTCATTTAATAATCTAATATAATTTCATTAAAATATTAATAAAATCAGAAGGAAGTAATTATCTGATGGATAGAGAAAAATATTTAAATTTAGGTAAATGCTTGCAAATTATGCCTCAAACTTTTGGTAAACCAGGTAATCGTACCTTTCTTTTAGAAATATATTGCGAAGATCACTTCATTAAACTGTGGTTAGAGAAACAACAACTTGCACTGATATCTCAAGAAATAAAGAAATACGAACCCTTTACAAGTTTAACTACGCAAAATCTAAATATTGAAGAATCAGAATCAAAATTTGAATATAAACTTGTTGATTTTGCTGTAGAATTTCAATCAAATAGTAACTTAATAGATTTTTATATAGTTGCAGTAGACCTAGATGATAAAAATATAGCAGCAACTTTTTCTTATGAAAATAAATTTGCGCAAAATCTTGCTAAAGATTCTCTAATTATGGTTTCTAAGGGTAGACCTATATGTAATTTATGTTTTACTCCTGTAAACGAAGATGGGCACTTTTGTATTAAATTAAATGGTCATATAGAGAACGTTAAAATTGGATGATAATAGCTTTATAGAAAAACAACTGGAACTATTTAAAATTAAGAATATTAGAGAAGTATTTAATGGATCTAATCAAGTATTTCTTTGTGAAATGGTAGATGAGGAAAAAGATTTTTTTTCTATCTATAAGCCAATTAAAGGAGAAAAACCTTTAAGAGATTTTTTTTCAGGAAATCTTTGCTATCGTGAAAAAGCAGCATATGAAATTTCAAAATTTTTCTTATGGCCAAATTTACCACCATTAGTTATAAGAGAAGGGCCTTTTGGTCTAGGAAGTTTTCAAAAATTTATAACTCATGATCCTAAAGAAAATTATTTTACTCTTTATGATGAGTATAAAGTAAATTTGTTATTTGTTGCTATTTTTGATTTTTTAATACTCAATACAGATAGAAAAGCTGGATCAATTCTTGTTGATAATGAAAAAAAAATATGGAGTATTGATCAAGCATTAACATTTAATCCATATACTAGATTTCGAACTGTAATGTTTGAATTTAATAACCACTCCATAGATACTGAAATTCTTATTAAAGTGAGTGAATTATTAGAAAAAATTGAAAATAAAAAGGAGATATTTAAAATTTTGTCAAATTGGATTTCGGAAGATGAAATAGAATCTTTAAAAAAAAGATGTCAAAAATTAATAAATTATAAAAAACTACCAAAGCTCGATCCTTATTATAATGTACCTTATCCATTAATTTAAAATAGATTTTAAAATCCTTCGAAAAAAACTTTTTTTCATTTTACCATTTGGATTAATATTATTGATAATATAATCATGTAACCCTCTATCGAAAGCTACAAATTTTCCTCTCCAGTTTTTCATTTTTTTTAAATCATAATGACCATTTGAGAAAAATTTATTCCACGGGTTAATATCTTCCCATTTATTATTTTCCATATTTCCGTATAAAATCCCCTTATTCGATTCTTTAATGAGAATCCATCCAGCAGCAAAATCCCAAGTGAATGCATAACCTGATAAAGCTAACTGGGCATTTCCATTTGCAACTAAGGCTATTTCTAATGCTGTAGCGCCTAAATTTCTTAATTCTCCAGAATTTTTATAAAAATCTTTTTTAATCTCATAGCTAGATTGAAAATAAGTTGGAGCAAAAGAAATTATTCCTGGTACAGGTTTATCATGATTATCTAACTTCTTTATGTTAGAAAAATTTGATTTTATTCCTTCATCTTTAATTGCATATATTATCGCATTGGAATCCCAGGGAATTCCAACACTTCCAACTAAAGGAGTACCCTGATAAAAAACAGCTATTGATACACAATATAACGGCAATTGATTAATAAAATTCTTTGTACCGTCAATAGGATCTATTATCCACAGGTAATCAGATTTTACACTTTCTAATTCATTTCCTTCTTCTCCTAAAATTCCATGAGAAGGGAAATTTTCTTTTATTTTTTTTATAATTAGGTTTTGAGAATCATGATCTATGTCTGTTACAGGATTATCACCTTTGATATTATTTTTATCTGAAATTTTATAATTGTCTTTAATTGAAAGTCTGATCAAATCTAAGGATTCATTAATGCATTCAAGTAAAATATTAATTATTTTTTTATTTGTGGTATTTTCCATATTTTCTTTTTAGCTAAGACTATAATAATAATAATAGATTTATTCTTTAAAAGAGAGGATTAAAAGATTTGATAAGCTTTTTCAAAAAAAATTTTATTGATCAATTATGGCATAATTTTGAAACTTTACTTGAAATAGAAAATAAATATCCCAATTTTGAAATTTTGCCAAATTCTGGTGTTTTAATTTCTGATCATAATAATAATAAATTTTTATCAAAAATTGAAATAAATATTAATAAAATATTAAATGATGGAGATGAATCTACATCCACATCCTCAAAATTATTAAAGGATACAGAAGGTATGAATTGGATACATATGAAAGATCCTAATTCATATGATCTTCTTTCTTCTAGCTATACAATTATTAATGCTTTATATAATAATAATTCTATAAATAATATAATTGGATTTGCTCTGAAATTTAGTATTAAAAATGAAGAATTAAATGATGACATCTATTTGATTTATAGGATGGATATTAAGTCTTTTTATCCATTTTTACCAACATCTGAAATTGTGGGCCAAAAAGATGAAGATAAAGAAGATGCTTTTTTTAATTTTCTTTTAATAAATAAAATTACTTTAGAAAAAAATAAAAGAAAATGGTTAGGAATATGGGGGATACCATTTTGAGTATAGCTATATTAGTTGACACTGATTTTGGGTATGAATTTAAGAAAAATATCCTAAATAGAAATGTTGAAATTTTTGATAATAAAAAATCTTCTTCAGATATATCTGGACTAATAATATTATTAAAAGAAATTAATCATAATGATGAAAAAATTATGATTAAGAGTATTGAAATGAAAATACCTATTTTAGCAATAATGGATGGTTTCGATACTTTTAATGTTTTTTTAGGTGGTAAAAAATCTATATTTAAAGAAATTGATGAATCATATATCACTCAATATTTTCTCAGTCCAGGTTCTAAAATATCTCATATCATTGGAGGTTCAGGATGGATAAAAGCTAATTTTATTAATGATAATAATCTTTTTCAAAAAGACTTATCTGAATTATTTTTTGCATCAATACTTTCTCAGTCAGGAAATATCATAGCTTATGAAAAACCAGGAGAAAACTGGATGTTTGGTTTAAGGATTAATGTTTTGGATCAAAATAATCCAAAAGGGTTTGATAAATTGTTATCAGTTTTTTTAGATAAATGTAGTTTATAATTTGCTTAAAATCTCTCGCGCGCTTGCGCGCGCGCGTGGGAAACTATAAATTATAATCATATATAAATTTTTTTTTGAGGAATATGTAAATGGTTTTAGATAATTTAGGTGAAATACGGAATGTAAATATTCAAGATGAGATGAAAAGTTCATATCTTGACTATGCTATGAGTGTGATTGTTTCAAGAGCTTTGCCTGATGTCAGAGATGGATTGAAGCCTGTACAAAGGAGAGTGCTTTATGCAATGCATGACCAAGGTATGCGACCTGGTTCTTCCTATAAAAAGAGTGCTAGATTAGTAGGAGAAGTTTTGGGTAAATATCATCCTCATGGAGACTCTTCTGTTTATGCTGCTCAAGTGAGAATGGCTCAACCTTTTTCTATGCGGTATACATTAGTTGATGGACAAGGAAATTATGGAAGTGTAGATGGTGATCCTGCGGCAGCTATGAGATATACCGAATGTAAACTTTCCCCTATAACAGAAAGTTTATTGGGGGATATTGAAAAAGAAACAGTTGATTGGACTGATAACTTTGATCAATCTTTAAAAGAACCTTCTGTGCTACCTGCTATTATGCCAAATTTGCTAGTAAATGGAGCTTCTGGAATTGCTGTAGGTATGGCCACAAATATTCCGCCTCATAATCTAACAGAGATATGCGAGGGGATCGCTTTGGTTATTGATAATCCTCAAGCAAATGTTGATGATTTAATGAAAGTTGTAACAGGTCCTGATTTTCCCACTGGAGCAGAAATATGGGGAACTTCGGGCATAAGAGATGCATTTGCTACTGGTAGAGGTAGGATTATGGTTCAGGCAAAGCATATTTTAGAAGAGGTTAAGAAGCAAGATAGAGAAAGAATTGTATTTATAGAAATTCCATATCAAGTCAATAAATCTACTTTAGTCATGAAGATTGCTGAGCTAATTAAGACAAAAAAATTAGAAGGTGTGTCTGAAGTAAGAGATGAGTCTGATAGGAAAGGTATGAGGCTGGTTCTAGAACTAAGAAAAGGGGCTTCATCAAGTCTCATATTAAATAATTTATATAAACAAACTCAATTACGTTCTTCGTTTTCTGTTAACATGATTGCACTTGTTGATGGAACTCCTAAAATTTTAAATTTGAAACAAACAATTAATCATTATATTTCTTTTAGAGAAGAGGTGATTAGAAGAAGAGCTGAGTATGATCTCAAGCGAGCAAAAGCAAGGCTGCATGTTTTAGAAGGTTTGAGAATAGCAATTACTAATCTAGACAAAGTTATTGAGTTAATTAGAGCATCCGAGGATGTTGAAACTGCTCGTAACTCATTGATACAGGAATTTACTTTAAGTGAAATACAAGCTCAAGCTATTTTAGATATGCAATTAAGAAGACTGGCTGCTCTTGAAATTGAAAAAATTGAAAATGAGTATAAAGACCTTTCAGATTTAATAAAAGATTTAGAGGATTTACTATCTAATCAAGCTAGAATTTTTAGTGTAATAAAAACAGAAACTTTACAATTGAAAAGAAAATATGGTGAAGATAGAAGAACTATAGTTAATGAGACTGATTTAAAAGAATGGAAAAGAGAAGATATGGAGCCCAGTTTAGATGTTGTAATAACTCTTTCCAAAGGTGGATATGTAAAAAGAATTTTAGAAACAACTTATAGAGCTCAACACAGAGGTGGAAAGGGTAAAGTTGGTCAAAAAATGACAAAGGATGGTGATATTGTTCCATATCTTCAGGTTGCTAATACACATGACACTTTGTTGTTTTTTACGGATAAAGGAAGGGTATTTAAATTAAGAGTATTTGAATTACCAGCCGACCAATCTAGAACCTCTAGGGGGACACCTGTTTCAAATATAATCAATTTGGCTCCAAACGAAAAAGTCACTGCCATGTTAACTGTTACAAGTTTGCTAGAAGATACATATTTATTAATGATTACAAAAGCAGGTAAAGTAAAAAGAATGCACCTACCTCTGGTAAGAAATATAAATAGAGCGGGGCTAAATACATTTAAGCTTTCTAAGGATGATGAATTGATTTCAGTTTCTCTAGCAGATATTAATGAAGACGTAACAATAATTACTAGAGATGGAATGTCAATTAGATTCCCTTCCTCACAGGTTAGACCTACTCAAAGGGGAGCGGGGGGAATTAGAGGGATCAAAATGAAGACTGCACAGGACGTAGTTGTTTATAGTGGGGTTGTAAATGATGAAGACTCCTTATTAATTATAGGACGAAGAGGAATAGGTAAAATAAGTGAATTTAGAAACTATAGAATTCAAAATAGGGGTGGATCTGGAGTCTTGACTCTTAAGGTGACTGATAAGACTGGTAAAGTGGCAGGAGGAGCTGTAGTTACTGAAGAAGTAATTAACGCTGCAAAAGCCATAAAGGATGAAAATAAAGGTAAATCAAAAGGAAAGATAGACGAAGGATTTTTGTTCTTGTTGACAGATAAAGCTCAAATTATAAGAACTAATTTAGGAGAAATAAGACGAACTGGTAGAGTTGCTCAAGGAGTTACTATTGTAAAACCAAATGCTGGAGATGCTATAAGTGGACTATTTATAAATTATGTTCAAGATAAAAGAAAAGTAAGAAAAACCGTTAGTATTGAGGAAATTGAAAAATCAGAAGAAATGGGAAATGCTGATTTGAATGACTCTATATCTGAAGAAAATATAGAACAAATTGAAAATTCAGATGAACTTTCAACTTTAAAT
This sequence comes from Dehalococcoidales bacterium, assembly GCA_009937255.1. Taxonomy (GTDB): domain Bacteria; phylum Chloroflexota; class Dehalococcoidia; order Lucifugimonadales; family Lucifugimonadaceae; genus TMED-70. Next base: position 4,023 of record JAACCT010000042.1, on the reverse strand, counting down.
TTAGAATCCGGCGAAAATGAATCCCCAAAAGATATAGATGAAAATATAACTGAAGAAAGTTAAATGATTACAGATTATCAATATAGAAAATCCTGGAGTTTATTTCCTACTGGGGTTTCAGTATTAGCTACTGAAAATAATAATCAATTTTTTGGTATGACCGCTAATTCAATAATGAGTATATCTCTTGATCCAAAAATAATTATGGTTTCAGTGGGAAATAAAAGGACTATTATTGAGTATCTAAAAAAAGATAAAGAAGCCTCAGTATCTATTCTTTCTAAAGATCAAATAGATGTTGCAGATTTTTTTTCTAATACTGATAATAAGGATAATAGTAAAAATTATTTTGAATATAAAAAAAATATTTTTTATGTGAAAAATTCATTATGTCATTTCTTTTGTAAAATTATAGACTCATACATAATTGGTGACCATACTGTTTTTTCGTTGAATGTCTTAGATATGAAATTAGAGGATAAAGAACCATTAATTTGGTATAAAGGTAATTTAAATAATAAAATTTTATGAAAATAGCATGTTTATCTTTAGTTCCTCTTTTTCCTGAATATGTTTTAGGCGGTTCTCAGAATATTTTAAATAAAATTGTTTTAGGTCTAAGGTCAAATGATATAAAAGTCAGGCTTGTTTCTCCTATTAGTGAAATGAAAAAATCATATATAGGAGATGTAGAAATAGAAAATATTCTAAATTTAAAAGGATCATTTCCTTCTCCTTTCGAAATTCCTTTATATGAAATTCAAGATTTGTCTGAAACTATTCAGAAGATTTCTTTATGGGCAGATAGGTTGTATCTGCATGGAGATGGATGGATTATGAGAGATGAATTTGAAGATAAAAAAATTATAAGTGGTATTCATGATTTAGTTTATCAAGAAGCGATTACTTCTGTTTTTTCTTTAGATTCTAATAAAATTATTGTTCCATCTTTATATTTATTAGAAACAATAAAAGCTTCTATTAGTAAAAAAAGATTTCAAAATAAAAATATAGTTGTAATTAAGAATGCTATTTCTAATACAGATAATTTGATCTCAAATAATAAAACTAATAAAAATAACCTAACATTATTATTTCCTCATAGACCAGATCCAAGAAAAGGATTTATTCAAGCTATTAAAATTGCAACAGTTTTTTCAAATCTGAAGCGTTGGGATAAAGTTATCCTAAAAGTTCCTAAGTTTCAAAATAAATTAAATAAAGATCAAAAAAATTTAGAGTATTTAGATTATGAAGTTTATAAAATATTTAATGAATCAGGTGGGGAATTATTTTTACATGATTGGATTCCTAGTAATGAAATGAATGATTATTATCAAACTGGAGATTTGACTTTATGTCCTGGGAATTTTATTGAATCATTTGGCCTAGTTCCATTAGAATCCTTAGCAAATGGAACTCCATCGGTTTGTAGTTCTGTTGGTGCATTTAGAGATTTATCAAATTTTCCAGGAATAAGACTTGCTCCTTATAATGATATTGAAAAGTTTGTTCAAAAAGGACTTGAACTACTAGTTCAAGATAAAGAAATAATTAAAGGGAAAAATAAAGTATTAAGTGATTATAATTTAGATTTTATGATTACCGAATATGTGGATAATATTTTGAATCCTGATAAAAAACTAAGCTATAAAAATAATAATAAAATTTATTCCAATGTTGATGATATCATTTATTATCTAGCACCTTGGTGTTCTGTAGAAAATTCAAAAATCTACCACGACTATAAAGGATGGATGGATGAATTTGAAGATAATTTTATTTTAGAAGAAAATACAAAAATAATAATGAGTAATAATTTTTATAAGAAAGCTATAAAGGAAAAAATATTAATCTCTAGTTTATGTATAAATCAATAAGCAAAATTATTAATTTTTGTGTACAATTAAAGTTTGTATATTCAACTGAATAGGAAACCAAATGGACTATGCCATAATTAAAACAGGTGGTAAACAATATAGAGTAAGAGAGGGAGACTTTCTTACTGTTGAAAAGCTTGAAGGAGATTCAGGAGATATAATACTTTTTGATAATGTACTTCTGACTTCATTGAAAGGTAATGTACTTGTTGGAGAGCCTTTAGTAGATGGAGCTACTGTAAAAGCTAAAATTGAAGAGCAAACTAAGGGTAAAAAAGTTATCTCTCTAAGATATAAAAATAAAACTCGACATAGAGTTAAGACTGGTCATCGACAAAAATTAACTAATGTCATTATTGAAAGTATTTCAGTTAAGAAATCAAGGAGTAAATCTAATGGCTCATAAAAAAGGTGGAGGAACCAGTAGGAACGGTAGAGATAGTGCTGGTAAAAGACTTGGAGTTAAAACATTTGGTGGTAAATTTGTAACTGCAGGTTCGATTATAGTTAGACAAAGAGGAACAAAATTTATGCCTGGAGAAAATGTTGGGATTGGAAGAGACCATACATTATTTTCTAAGATAGATGGAATAGTATCTTTTGATTGGGCTTCTAAAGGTAAAAGAAGATTAAATGTTCATTCGGAATCTGGAGTATTAAATTGAAAAAAAATACTCATCCTAAACTTTTTGAAGCTGAAGTTATTTGCCAATGTGGTAAAGGTAAATGGACTACTCTTTCTACTAAAGATAGAATCTCAGTTGAGATTTGTAGTATGTGTCATCCTGCCTGGACAGGTGAACAAAGAATTGTTGACACTGAAGGAAGAGTAGAAAGAATGAATAGAAGATATAACTTAAAGTAAAACTAAGAAATGAAAAAACATTTTTATGGTGGTCAGGCTGTTATTGAAGGAGTCATGATCAGAGGTAAAAGTAACTGTGTTGTTGCTGTTCGAAACAGTCAAAATAAAATTATTTTAAACCAAATTCCTATACCTTCTTTTTCAAAACCGTTTTTCAAGAAAATCCCTTTTATAAGAGGGGTAATTATTTTAATTGAAATGATGGTTATAGGTTATAGATCACTTACTAAATCTTCAGAAATAATTGAAGAATCCGAAGAATCTGATATTTCTCTTTTGGAAAAAATATTATCATATATTTTTAGCTCTGTATTTTTAGTATTAATTCTTTCTTTATTTTTTTTGGTCCCATTATTTCTCTCAGATAGAATGGTTTTTGTAGAAAATAATTTTGTATTAAATAATATACTAGAAGGTATAATTAGACTTATTTTTTTTATCTTATATGTATATCTTATTGGTTTAAATAAAGATGTTAAGAGAGTATTTGCGTATCATGGAGCTGAGCATAAAACTATTGCTGCATATGAAGATAACAAAGATATAAATGCAAATAATATAGAAAAAATACAAAAATATAATAAAGAACATCCAAGATGTGGAACTAGTTTTATAATGACAGTGATTCTAGTATCAGTAGTTTTACATGTTTTTATACCCAGAGAACCAATGCTTTTGCTTTATTTATCAAGAGTTTTGCTTTTTCCTGTAATAGCTGGCCTTTCTTATGAATTAATACGTCTTTCAAGTGTTAGTACAGATAATATAATTTCTAAGGTTTTATCACTCCCAAATATTTGGATGCAAAAATTAACGACCGCAGAACCTGAGAATGACATGATTGAAGTGGCATTATCTGCTATAAATGAATCTGTTAGGCTAGATGAATCTAATTAGATTCATTATTTCTTTTTTCTAATTCTTTTATTACCTTTTCAAACTTAATTTCTTCATTTGCTAGTAGAACTAATAAATGGTAAATCAAATCAGCAGATTCATATATTAAATCCTCTTTTTTTTCTGCAAGAGAAGCAATAATTACTTCAGAAGCTTCTTCTCCAATTTTTTTTCCAATTTTCTTAATACCTTCTTCAAACAATTTATTTGTATAAGAATTCTTGGTATTATCTTTTTTCCTATTATTAATTATTCTTTCTAATTTTTCTAAACTGAAGTTACTTTTAAAATTAATACCTTTTTCATTTTCGAAACATGAGTTATTAAGAGTATGGCAAGTAGGTCCTTCTGGTTTTACATTGATTAAAATTGCATCTTGAT
>JAACCT010000003.1 GCA_009937255.1 Dehalococcoidales bacterium | reverse complement strand
CCTTTAATTTGTATTGATTTCTCTCTTTGTTTATATTTGATTTGTAATAGGATATTATGTAAGCAAAACAATATAAAAATTCTTAACTTAACGCGCGCGCGCGAGGTACTATAGGAGAAAATATTCAATTATGGCAAAAAAAGATATAAATACCAATCATAAAGGATCCGAAGATTACAGCGCAGAAGATATTACTGTAATGGAAGGGTTAGAAGCTGTAAGAAAACGTCCTGGAATGTATATAGGTACAACTGGACTTGTTGGAGTTCAGCATCTAATTCATGAAATTGTAGATAACGGAGTTGACGAAGCAATGGCTGGGTTTGCTTCAAAAATCATCGTTATACTAAATGAAGATAAATCTGTTACAGTAATAGACGATGGAAGAGGAATACCTGTTGATATACATAAAAAAACAGGAATGTCAGCTGTAGAAACAGTAATGACAACATTGCATGCAGGGGGAAAATTTGGTGGAAAAGGATATCAAGTATCTGGAGGTCTGCACGGTGTTGGAGCATCTGTTGTAAATGCTTTGTCTTCGTGGTTAAAAGTAGAAGTAAGGCGTGATAATAAAGTTTGGAATCAAGAATATACTCAAGGAAAGCCAAACGGGCCTTTAGAAAACAGGCCACAAACTGATGAAGACTTACAAGGAACAGGTACATCTGTTACTTGGTTGCCAGATAGTGAAATTTTTCCGGAAATAGATTATTCATATGAATCTATAACTACAAGATTTAGAGAAATGGCTTATTTAAATCAAGGATTAAATATTCAATTTATATCAAATTATCACGATGAACTTTGGCCCCATAATCAAGCTGCCTTTAAATTTGCAGGTGGCGTTCAAAGTTTTGTAAGAAATTTAAATAAAAAAAGATCATCTATTCATGACAATATTATGTATGCGAATGAAGTAATTGATGACATCGTTGTTGAGACTGCTATTCAATATAATGAATCATTTATAGACAATACTCTTTCTTTTGCAAATTGTATAAGAACTGCTGACGGAGGAACTCATGTAACAGGATTTAGATCAGCTCTTACAAGAGTAATAAATGATTTTGGGAAAAAACAAGGTTACTTCAAAGAAGAAATTTCTTCTTTATCCGGAGAAGATGTTCGTGAAGGACTTATGTGTGTTGTATCTGTTAAAGTAAAAGATCCTCAATTTGAAGGCCAAACAAAAGGTAGATTAGGAAATCCTGAAGTTCAGGGAGCCGTTGAGCAAATTATAGGAAGAAGATTAGGTGAGTTTATTGAAGATAATCCTGAAGATGCAAAAAAAATAATGAATAAATCATTAACCTCAGCAAGAGCTAGAGAGGCTGCTAAAAAAGCTAGAGATTTGATAATAAGAAAAAATGCACTAGATGGAGGCTCTCTCCCTGGTAAATTAGCAGATTGTTCTGAAAAAGATCCTGCTAAATCAGAATTATATATTGTTGAAGGAGACTCTGCGGGAGGATCTGCAAAGCAAGGAAGAGATAGAAATTTTCAAGCTATTTTGCCTCTTAGGGGTAAAATATTAAATGTTGAAAAAGCAAGACCTGAAAAAATGTTATTACATGAAGAAATAGTTGCTTTAATAACAGCTATAGGTACAGGCTTAGGAGAAGATTTTAATCATGAAAAGCTTAGATATCATAGAGTTATTATTATGACTGACGCAGATGTAGATGGTGCTCATATCAGAACATTACTGCTAACCTTCTTTTTTAGAAATATGCCAGAACTTATTGGAGGGGGGAATTTATATATAGCACAACCTCCTTTATACAAAGTGTCACGCGGAAGAACAAGTAAGTGGATTTATTCTGATAATGACTTAAACAAATGGATCTCTGACAAGGTTTATAACAATTTTTCAATTATCCATACTGAAGACACTAAAGAAATTAAAGGCGCTTCTATTGCAAAATTTATGACTAATATTAAAGCTTTTACTGAATTTAGTGAAATTGCAAAAATTCTAAACTTAAGTGAGGAAGAGTTTTTAAATTTAGCTTCTAAAAATATTAACTCAATTGTTAAAGAAGAAATCAAAGAAGAAGAAATTATCCAACCTGATTTATTCGAAGCAGGGTTAGAAGAAAATGATTTAAAAGAAATTAACGAAAAAATTACTTCAAATAATCATCCATCAATTATAAAAGCTCAAAAAATTTATCCAGAAATTAAAAAATATTTAAGTGGAACTTTTTCAATAAAGAAAAATGACGAATTAATTGAAGAAGATTTAGTATGGAATAAAGTTATTTCAACATTAGAAGCTAATGGTGATAAGACAGGCTTTAATATTCAAAGATATAAAGGACTAGGAGAAATGAACCCAGATCAACTATGGGATACTACAATGGATCCCGAAAATAGGGTTATGCTTCAAGTCTCTGCTAATGATAATATTGCAGCTGATGATATTTTTAGAACATTAATGGGAGATGATGTAGAGCCTAGAAGAAATTTTATAAATACAAATGCATTAGAAGTTAAGAACCTAGATATTTAACTTTTTTACTTTTTTTATATTTTTATCAAAAAAATGAGTTTTAATAGTTTTATTGTTGTTTTTATCTGAAACTTGATTCATTGCATTTAAGCCTTCTTTATTTAATCCAACCATATTACCTAAAGCAACATATAATACATCAGCTGCTTCTTGGCATAATAAAATTTCTGATTTATCTGTATCATTTTTATTATATTCAAAAGAGAGTTCTCTAATTTCTTCCATTAATAATTCTTCTCTTTCTTGGATTGCTAAGTAATAAGATTTAGTTGTATTTAATAGATCCCATCTTTCATGAAAGTCATAAACACTCTCTGCTAGTTTTGTAACAGCTGTTATAAAGCTTTCTCTATTTAATGGTTCTTTCAAATAAAATCTCCTTTAGAATCTATTTCAAAAATTGATGAATACTTATAACCAAGATCTAATAGTTTTTCTGAGCCTCCTAGTTTTCTGTCAAGAATACTAAGTACAATTTTTACATCACAGTTATTTTCCTTCAATATTTCTAAAGAATTTAATAAAGAGCCTCCAGTAGAAATCGTATCATCTATTACAACAACGGAGGAATTAGATTCAAAATTACCTTCAATTTGTTTTTGCAAACCATGATCTTTTTTATCGGGTCTAATAAAGAATCCTTTTAATGGCGATTTTATATTATGTGAAGCATAAACAGCTGAACCTATTAATGGAACTGCTGCAACTGCAGGCCCTCCAATAAAATTTGCTTTAAAATTTATAGCATTAGAAAGGATCCAATCACTTATTATATTTGAAGATTCAGGATCTAAAGATAAAAGCCTTCCGTCAAAATAAAAATTTGATTTTAATCCACTTGCCAGAGTAAAGTCTCCATATTCAAGTGCTTTTAATTCTAATGCTCTATCTAATAATTTTTTTTTGTTAAATTCATTCATCATTATATAAATAATTATCTGATATATATTTTTGAATTTCTATTGGAGTATCTAACAAAATAGATTCTTTTTTGCTAATTTTATTTCTAATACTTGAAGAACTTATGCTTGATAATTTTAAAACGGGGAAGATATTTTTATTTTGTTCGTAATCATTTTTATCTCGTTGAATAATTATAAATTTATAATTATTTTTTAAAAAATCAGCTTCCTTCCACAATGAAATTTCACCAAAAGCATCTGCTCCTAAAATTATATATTTAACAGAAAAATCAGGAAAGTTTTTTTCAATATACTTAAGAGTATCAAAAGTATAACTAGGTGAAGTTTTTTGTATTTCAAAATCTATCAATTCTATAAGATTATTTTTAATCGCAAGCTTACACATATTAAATCTTTGAATTGGAGTAGCTTTAGGGGGCTTAGGCTTCATATATTGATTACCAGCAGGAATTAAAAATATTTTATGAAGATTAAAATTTTGTAAAACATGCTCAATTACTTTCAAATGACCATTATGAAAAGGATCAAACGTTCCACCGAATATTGCAGCTTCTTTTTTAACCTTCCCATGTAAATTCATAATCGCTTACCCTTAAATGATTCCCTTTTTTGATCCCCATATTTACCAATTCTTCAGAAATTTTAGATGATTTTAGTTTAAATTGAAACTGAACTAAAGTTTTCCAATTAGTTAAATCTGAGCCATCTGCTAATTGCATAAATTGTTTATCATTTATAATAAATGTTTCATTATTTTTTATAATCCTTTTTTTAGATTTGTTTTCTAAATTTAAAGTAGGAATATCTTCTTCTGTATTAGATGGCACATAATTATTAATTGATTTTAAAACTTTACTAAGAAATAATTCTAAGTCATATTCTAAATCATCTGAAATAAAAAAAAGATTATTTTTAAATTTAGGAAGTTTTTTACTTAATTCTTTTTTTAATATATCTCTATCAATCTCTTCTAATTTATTAGATTTAGAAATAAGTATTATTATTTCTTTTTTTAATAAGAATTTATTAAAATCTTTTAAGACTTTTTCTATTTTTTTTATTTCAGAGCTAATATCCATTTCAATATCAACCATAAATGCAAGAATTTTAGTATTTTGTAAATGCTTAAAAAAATTATTACCCGAAATATAATTTTCTTTTTCGTTTGAGATGACACCTGGCAGTTCAACAAATCTTATATTTTGAAAATTTCTTTTTGTGACAGCTAGTATAGGCTCTTTTGTTGTAAACAAATAATTAGCTATTTCAGGTTTTGCATTAGAAACATTATTTATAAATGTTGATTTTCCTACATTTGGTGGTCCAATAATACAACAATCAGATTGTATTCTTAGATCAAGTTCAAGGTCAACAGATTCCTGTTTTTCTCCTGCTTCAGCTAATAAGGGTTCTTTATTTTTAGAAGAGGCAAAATTAACATTTCCTCTACCTCCTCTCCCGCCTTTAATTATTTCTAATAATTCTGTTGATTCAGACATCACTGCAAGCAAATTATTAGAGTTTAATGTCTTTTCCCAAATATAAGTTCCTTCAGGAACACTTAAAATTAAATCTTCTCCATTTATCCCTGATTTATTTTGACTTTTACCATCTCCGCCACTTTTAGCGGAGAAGGATTTTTTATAACCATAATATTTCAAATCACTAATATTAGAATCTTTTTTTATCCAAACGCTTCCGCCATGACCACCATTTCCACCATCTGGGCCACCTCTAGAATTCTTTGAATCTTGATTAAAACTGATAACCCCTTTTCCACCGTCACCAGATTTAATATTTATTATTACTTTATCTAAAAACATATTTATATATATATTAATAATAATAGTTAAGTATGTTTATATTGTTAATAAGCGAACTCATGTAAGATGAAATTTTTTTGTTGATAATTGTCAATATTTTTGTTCAAGGAATTATAAATACCTTAAATAGCTAATTATTTAAAATAGATTTTTCTATTTCTTGTTTTAATTCAACATCTTTAGACAAAAGATCTTTAATTTTGTTCACAGAATATATTATTGTTGAATGGTTTCTCTTTCCCAATATTAGACCAGCTTGAGAGGTGTTAAAATTAGATTTTTCTATTAGAAGATAAGCTGTAATTTGTCTAGCTAAATTAGTTTTTTTGTCGTTTTTTCTTCCTACTAAATCTTTTTCATCTATACCAAACATATACTTTATGAGAGAAAATATTTTTTCTTTAGTTAGATTTATATCCTTTATATTTTCTAATTTATAATCTTCTAAAATATTTGTAACCATGCCTTCAGTTATATTGGTATTCAATAATTCAGAGTGAGCAATTAATGATTTTATAATGCCTTCTATTTCACTGAACGATGCATATTTTTTGTTACTAATAAATTCTATTAAATCAGCATTAATACTAATATTATTTTTCTTAAATGAGTTTGTTATATATTTTTGAGAAGCCTCTTTATCTGGAGATTGTATTTTAACAATTAAGCCTGACTTTAGTATTGAAGTTAGTCTATTTGAAACATCTATTTTTGAAGGGTGGTTATAAGATGTTACTACAATTTGATTTCCTGAAATATATAACTGATTAATTATATGAATTAACATTTCAACTGTTTGTTTTTTTCCAGAAAAGAAATCAATATCATCCAAAATAAAAACATCAGATTCTCTATATTTGTTCATTATTTTAGGGGTATTTGTTTTAATTGATTTAACAAAATCATTTGTAAAAGATTCTCCAGTTACAGATATAACATTCATTCCTTCTGCTTTTAATGTTTTGGCTATAGATTGTATTAAATGAGTTTTACCCAATCCCCATTCACTATAAATATAGAGAGGATTATATAGACTTCCTGGAGCTTCACAGATTTTTTTTGCAGCAGCATAAGCTAGAAAGTTAGAACTACCTGTCATAAATGAATTAAAGTCAAATTTAGGATTTATCCAGCTTCCTTTAATGTTGCCAGTTTTAATTATTGGCTGATCAGTACTTATACTTCCATTTAAGACATATTTAATTTCAAATCGTTGCTCAGAAGTTTGTGTTAAGGCGTTTTTTATTGTTACATTTAAACGTTGTGAAAGCATTTCAATTGCGAAAATACTATTACAAGAAATAGTTAATTTACCATCTTCTAGTAAGAGTCCTTCGGTATTTTCTAGCCAAGTTTTAAATGTGTTTTCAGGGACCACCATCTGAAGGTATCCCAGGGCTGCAGACCAGATCTTTTTTGCTACAAGACTATCCAGCTTAATCTCCTTATTAAAAAATTAAATAGAAACATTTATAATTGCGACAATCTGTATCTGCGACGAAGCATTTTTAGGAAACATTTTATAAAAATTGTTTCAACAAAAAATTTAGATTAATGTTCGCGTATAAAAATAATTATCACATTTAAAATTTTAAAAAAGGTCTAAAAATGAAAAAAATAGCCTAAACTTTATAAAAATTATTATTATTATTTTAAAAAAATACATTAACCTATTTAGTTTTAAATAATTGAGACATTAACGGCCTTATAATAATAAAATAAAAAGAAAATTTTGTTAGGTAAATTATGAAAATAATTTTTTTTGGAACACCACCTTCTTGTCTACATATTTTAGAATCAATCGTTGAAAGATTTGAAATATTAGCTATCGTTACAAAAAATACTCCGAAAAATACGAAAAGAAGAAATTTTCAAAAATCTGTACTTAATAAATTTGCTATTAACAAAAAAATTGATTTTTATGAACCAGAAAAAATTGATGAATCTTTTATCAACTGTATTAAAAATTATAAACCAGATCTCTTTTTAGTATGTGCATATGGAAAAATTTTAACTAAAAACTTTATAAATATTCCTAAATTTGGAACTTTAAATATTCATCCTTCACTATTGCCTAAATATAGAGGTCCTTCACCTATTCAAAATTGTATATTGAATCTTGATGATGAATCTGGTTATTCAATTATTAAAATGGAAGAAAAAATTGATGCAGGAGATATATTATTTAAGAGTGATCCGATTATCTTAACTCATAAGGAAAAATATATTGATTTAATGGATTTGTTATTTAAAGAATCTTCTAGAAAAATAAATAATGTGATTTATAGTTATTTTGAAAATAATATTAATCTTGAAAGCCAAATTGACTCTGAAGCTTCATTTACTAAGCTTATTAAAAAAAATGACGGATTAGTTATATGGAAAGAATCTATAGATATAATAGAAGCTAAATTCAGGGCATTTTATAATTGGCCACAAATATTTTCTTACCATAATGACAAAAGATTTAAGATTCTAAACTTAGAAAAAACATATTTAATTTCAAATACTCCTGGTTCTATTTCAAAAATTAATAATTATATTCATGTTGATACAGGAACATATAAAATTAAATTATTATCTATTAGATTTGATGGGAAGCAAGAAGTTGATCCTTTAGCTTATTTTAGTAATTTTGAATTTTCTAAAACTATTTTATCTCCATAAATTATACTTATTTTGATATCCTGAAATTAAGGATGAAATTATTATGAATGATAAAAAAATTAATAAACCTTCTTCAACTGGTAGATTTGGAAAGTTTGGAGGAAAATTTGTTCCTGAAACATTAATGTCTTCTTTAGAAGAAATTGAAATAGCATATGAAAAATATTCTAAAGATAAATCTTTTCTTGAAGAATTATCTAGTTTACAAAATGATTTTATAGGACGACCTACTCCATTATATTTTGCTAAAAATTTATCTAAAAATTTAAATCAAAAAATTTGGATTAAAAGAGAAGATTTAGCTCATACTGGAGCACATAAAATAAATAATGCTATAGGACAAGCTTTGTTAGCAAAAAGACTTGGAAAAAAAAGGATTATTGCTGAAACAGGGGCAGGTCAACATGGAGTAGCAACTGCAACGGCTTGTGCAATGCTTAATTTAGAATGCATAGTTTATATGGGAGAAGAAGATATTAAAAGACAAGCTCCAAACATATATAGAATGGAAATGGTAGGAGCAAAGGTAGTTCCAGTTATTTCAGGCTCTAAAACATTGAAAGATGCGGTTAACGAAGCAATTAGAGACTGGGTTACTAATGTAGAGAGCTCTTACTACATTATAGGTAGTGCCGTAGGCCCTCATCCTTATCCGTATATTGTTAGAGAATTTCAATCAATAATTGGAATTGAATCAAGGCAGCAAATTTTAGAAAAAACAGGAAAATTACCAGATTATGTATTAGCTTGTGTTGGTGGAGGTTCAAATGCAATCGGTATTTTTTCTGGTTTTATTGATGATGAAAATGTTTCTTTAATAGGAGTTGAAGCAAGTGGAGAAGGAGTAGAAACTGAAAAACATGCAGCAACCTTAACTAAGGGAACCCCAGGTATATTACACGGTTCATTAAGTTATGTTTTACAAGATGATTTTGGTCAAATACAAGAAGCTCATTCAATTTCTGCAGGCCTAGATTATCCTGGAGTTGGTCCAGAACATTCTAACTTAAAAGATATAGAGAGAGCTCAATATTATTCAGCAACAGATAAAAAAGCTCTTGAAGGTTTTAAAATGATGTCAATTGAAGAAGGAATTATTCCTGCTTTAGAACCTGCTCATGCTTTAGGTTTTTTGATTGACTGGGCTAAAGAAATTCCTAAAGAAAAAACAATTCTTTTCTTGCTTTCTGGCAGAGGAGATAAAGATTTAGAAACAGTATCAAAAAAAATGGCAACATTATAATTTTTTAGTATAATCTTTAGAAAATATTAACCTAGAAAATAAGAAATTAAAAATGAACGGACCTATTGAAGGAATAACTGTTATTGAATTTGGAAATTTTGTAGCAGGTCCCACTGCAGGACAATTATTAGCAGATCTTGGAGCAAATGTTATAAAAATTGAACCTCCAATGGGTGAACCCTGGAGACATTCCTCAAAAGATGCACCAAGGAAACAGCCAGGAGAAAGTAGATTATTTATTGCTTTAAATAGAGGTAAAAAAAGGGTTTGCATTAACTTAAAGTCAAAAGAAGGTCAAAAAATTTGCCATTACATAGTTTCTAAAGCAGATGCTGTAATTTCTAATAATAGAACTTCAACTTCAGAAAAATTAAAATATGATTGGAAATCTTTATCAAAAGTTAATCCAAAATTAGTATATTGTGAATCAACAGCTTATGGCCCTCATGGAGAAAAAGCTACTGAGCCTGGTTTTGATTTAATAATGCAGGCATATACAGGAATAATGTCTACAGAAAATAAAGTATACCATGGAGCACCAAGTGCAGTTAAGTCGTCTTCATATATCGATTATTCAACAGGGTATGCAATGGCACTAGGAGTCGTTTCAGGGGTTCTTCAAGCAAGAGCTACAGGTAAAGGATTGTTGTTACAAACAAGTTTATTGGCTCAGGCTTTGTCTATGCAAGCAATGCAAATAGTTGAAGTTGAAGATGCTTTGAGTCCAGGTCAAAAATGGGTTAAATCTGAAAAAGATAAATTATTTCAAAATAAAGTCCCATTTGAGGAAATTCAAAATAACTATTCTTCACAAGGAGGAGCTCCTCAAATTGCTCAATATTATCGATCATATAAAACTAAAGATGGAGCATTGGCATTAGGGTGTTTAGCCATGCATGCTAGAAAAAAAATTAGTAATTTATTTGAAATTGAAGATGTTAGATTTGATTTGACTCGAAAATTTTCTTTAGAAGAATTGTTTAATATTGGAAAAGATTTTGAATCAAAAATGGAATTAGAATTTCTGAAAAAAATACTAAAGATTGGATTACTTACTTAAGATCTCATGATATCCCTTGTGAGCCGATGCAATTTACAGAGGAAATTTTAGAAAATAAACAAGCTATTGATAACGGATATGTAATTGAGCTTAATCATGGAACAGGGAGTAAAGTTAAATCTAGCGGGCCTGTATTTAATGTTTCTACTGGAAATGCTAAACTGACTTCTGCTCCACTTCTTGGAGAAAATACTTCAGAAGTTCTTCATTCTATAGGCTATAAAGCTGAGGAGGTAAAGGCATTATTATCTAAAGGTATTATTGGAAAAAACCTTTAATAGTGACTTAACAATTTTTTAGAAAAAATAGAAAGCATAGCCTTTGGCCTTAAAGAGGGTTTTTTGTATCTTATGCATTTTCTTTCCTCTATTTTTATTGGATTCAATTTATTTACATGACAAGCATAAAAATATCCACAATGCTTTGGTATACATAAAAATTTTCTATTCAACTTAGGGCCTGAATTATTTGGATTTGAAGGAAGAAGTAAAATATTTAATTTTTTTTTATTCATAAATATATTTTAGATTTATTTTTTTTAATATTCTATTTTTTTGACTTTGTTTTAACTGATAGATAAGATCCTAATACGACTAAAATAGTAGCAAAAATTAATTCTAAACCAGGTTGTTCCCCTAAAATAAACCATGCTAAAAAAACTCCAGATACAGGTTGTGAAAGGGAAATAATTGTTATTTTTGAAGGTAAATATTTTTTTAGTAACCAAGTTTGTCCAATAAAGCCAAATCTAGCTATAATTATCCCTTGATAAAACAAAGCAATAATTAAGTTATAAGTAAAACTATATGAATCATTTTCGAAAAATAAAGAACATATAAAAAAAGTTAAAATTCCTACAATAGCTTGAGATAAAAGAATTTTGATTTGTTCAATTCCTTGGGCTATTTGAGAGATATATATTTGCCTTGCTCCCAGAAGCATTGCGGATGTAAGCATTAACAAATCTCCTAATAGATAACTATTTACAGAATTTGAAATAGACTCCCAAAACAAAATAATGATTCCTGTATACGCAATAAACATTCCTAAGGATTTAAATTTAGTTAATGTATCATTTGGAACAAAAAAATGAGAAAAAATAGAAGACCATAATGGAAACGTAGTAATCATTATTACACCATGTCCGCCAGAGGTATAATTTTGACCTATATTCATAAAGCCTAATTGTATAGAAAACAATAACCCTACACCTATTAGAGGTGCTAGGTCTGATTTTCTAAGAAAAATTTTTTCTTTGTTATATATTGCCCAAGCTATAGCCACTAACCCACCTAATATGAATCTCATCCAGCCAAGTCTTAATGGAGGAGCGTCTTCAAGTCCAATTTTGATTGATATTGGATTGCCTGACCACAAAATAGATAGCATGAATGCTAGTAGGACTCCTTTTTTATCCGGAGTTATTCTTTTTTCTGTTTTTTTTGTCATTGAAAATATGTGATAGATATTCTGTATTTTTTCAAATCATAAATGTATATTTGAATAAATACAGAAATATAAAGGGTGTTTTTAAATAAATGAATAAAATAGTAACGTTTGGAGAAATTCTACTTAGGCTCACAACATTAAATAAAGAAAGATTTTCTCAATCGAAAAATTTTGAAATAAGCTATGCAGGCAGTGAGTGTAATGTTGCTGTTTCTCTTTCACATTTTAATCAAAAAACCTTCTTTATTTCCGCCGTTCCTGATAATCCTATAGGTCAAAGCTGTATAAATCATGTTAGGCAATTTGGGGTAAATACTGATTATATTGTTAGACAAGGAGAAAGGTTAGCAGTTTATTATCTTGAAAATGGAGCGTCTATGAGAGCTTCAAATATTGTATATGATAGAAAAAATTCTTCTATTTCATTAATATCACCTGAAAGTTTTGATTGGGATGGAATATTTAAAGAGTGTACTCTTTTTCATTTTTCAGGAATAACTCCATCTCTTTCTGAAAATGCTAAAATTTTAACAGAATTTGCAGTATCAGAAGCAAAAAAACGAGGAGTAAAAGTCTCTTGTGATTTAAATTATAGGTCTAATTTATGGACGCCAGAACAAGCTCAGAAAACTATGATTCCTTTAATGGAAAAAGTTGATATTTTAATACGAGGAAAAAAAGATCCTGAAATTATGCTTGGAGAAAAAGTAGAAAATGAAGAACAATCTTCATATGAAAAATTAATATCAGATATGTCAAAAAAATATAATTTTTCTCAAGTAGGATTATCACTTAGAGAAAGCTTTTCAGCAGACCATAATGATTGGTCAGGTATTTTTTATTCAAATAATAATGTTGTAAGATCAAAAAAATATGAAATACAAATAGTTGATAGAGTTGGTGCAGGTGATGCATTTTCTGCAGGTTTAATTTATGGTATTTTTAACAATTACTCTAATCAAGAAACTCTTGACTTTGCTATTGCAGGATCTGCACTAGCTCATACATTTCAAGGAGACTATAATTTAGCTACAATTGATGAAATTAAAGCTGTTGCAAGCGGGGATGTATCTGGAAGAATTAGAAGATAATTTTTATTATAATTTTTTCTTAATAATGTATCATTTAAGTATGAAAAAAATTTTAAAAATTTCATTTATACTACTTATAATTTTTTCTTTTGCAAACCACATGTTTCAAGATTCTGTTGCTGCTCAAGGTGAAGGTTTTTCTCAGTATAAACCATTTTATGAAGAGTCTAAAAATAATTTCTTAGTAAGTATTTTTATTTCACCCTTAAGACCAGTTGCTGGACAACAGATTTTTTCTATAAAAGTCACTGATAAACTAACAAATAATCCAGTAGAAAATTTAAAAATAGATGTTTATGCTACTCCACTATTTGATGAAAAAAAACAATTTTCTCCAGCATTATCATCTTCGGTTATGCCTGGAAATTATCAAGCAATTTTAAGATTAGAAAAACATGGATTTTGGGTAATGGACTTTGAAATTTCAGGAGATGATCTTGAATTTACAATTTCTGAGCAATTAGAAGTCTTAGAAAGAAACAGAACTCTTGGTAATAGTGATTTTTCTTATGCATTTTTACTAATACAAGCTCTTTTTTTTGGAGGTATAATATATATATTGATTTCAGCAAGAAAAAGAAGGAATAGAATTAATAATTAAATTATTCTTGCCATTTTTTACCTCTTAAGCTTATAATTTCTGGATTTAAAGTAGCCCCTATACCGTTACCCTCAGGTAGTATATATTTTCCATTTATAATGCTTTCATTTGGTAAAATCAAATCTTTTCTCCATTCAACTTCATCGACTGCATGTTCAAGGGGTAGTTCAGAAATAATAGAGGATGTAATATGAGCAGATGTTAAAAGAGAAATAGGGCCAGAAGGACAGTGCATTGAAATAGTTTTTTTTGGATCTTTAAGAACATTAAATAGGTTAATAACTTCTTGAGGTCCTCCACAAAATTTAACATCAGGCATTACAATATCTAAAATATCGTTATTGATTAATTTTTCAAAGGTTTTGTATCCATAAGCCATTTCAGCTCCTGCTAAATCAATTTTTGAAATTTTTTTTATTGATCTGGTATCTTCTTGGTTTTTTTCTGGATCTATAGGTTCCCCAAACCATTTAACATTTCTTTTAAATAGTTCATCATGCAATAAGTAGCTTGTTTCTAAGTCAAACCTAGAATGACAATCAACATAAAGCTTAATATCTTTGCTTATTGATTCAGAAATACCAGAAATTCTATCTAGCCCAAAATTCACCTCATCTGGGAGGCCAGAATTATTTATAAAAGGACTCTTACACTCGTCAAAAGGAGCGCATTTTATTGTTTTAAAACCTCTCTTTTCTACAGATAATGCCTTTTTAGCAAAAGTGCTAGGAGATCTCTCTAGCGGCCCATTATCATCCGGTAATAAAGATCTATTTATGTTTGCATAGAGATCAACATTGCCACTTAATTCATCTGAATTGTTTAATGAAAGATATTGATTGAGCTTCAAGCCAATTCTTTTGGATAAAAGGTCTAAAAATGCTGACCTGATCCCGCTAATTGCTGTAGCAAGCTCTATATTTTTGCTCGCTTCTTTATCTTCAATTTTAATGTATTCTAATAAATTTTCTTCGTTATATAGTTTTTCAGACCTAAATCTATTAGATAATTTAGCTACAATTTTTTCTACTGAAGAATTAAGCTGTGTATCTGTAATTTCTGCTATTCCAGAGATATTATCATCTGAAATAAATTCCATAAATCTCCATTGAGTCTTAGCTCTAACATTTACTGAATAAAAATTTAATTCTTTTATTTTAATCCAATAATTTTCCATGAATAATGCTATCTCCAATTATAAACTTACTAAAATTTACTCTTTTCTCCAAGATAAAACAGGATTTCTTGCTGCCATAGCTTCATCTAATCTTTCTACAGGTAAATTAATGGGAGCATTTATAATTTCTTCAGGATTGTTACTAGATAGCTCACTTATCATTATCATGCACTCTATAAAGCTATCAATTGTTTCTTTTGATTCACTTTCAGTGGGTTCAATCATTAATGCTTCATCAACAATTAGAGGAAAGTACATTGTGGGTGCATGAAATCCTTCATCAAGAAGTTTTTTAGCTATGTCTAATGCTTTAATGCCATTTGCTTTTTGCCTTGTAGCTGAAAGGACCGTTTCATGCATACAGTATCTAGAAGAAGTTAAATTATAATGAGATTTTAGTCTTTCTTGAATATAATTTGCATTTATAATTGCATTTTCAGAAATTTCTTTTAATCCGCCAGAGCCTAAGCTTCTTATATAAGTATAAGCTCTGAGTAATATTCCAAAAGATCCAGAGAATCCATTAAGCCTTCCTATTGTATTTACTGGTTTGTAATTTATAAAATTACCTTTTTCTTTTTTTATATGTGGGTATGGAAGAAAGCTTTCTAGTTTTTTGTGACCATCACTGGACCAGCGCCCGGGCCTCCACCTCCATGCGGAGTAGAAAAGGTTTTATGTAAATTAGAGTGACATATATCAATTCCTAAATCTCCAAATTTAGTAATACCCAATAGAGCATTTAGGTTTGCTCCATCAGCATACACCAAACCTCCATGGTCATGAATAATTTGAGTGATTTCTAGTATATTTGGTTCAAAAAGTCCTAAAGTTGATGGCAAGGTTAGCATTAATACTGCAGTTTCTTTACTTACTTTTTCTTTTAGATCTGCAATGTCAATATCTCCTTCAGATGTTGTTTTAATAGTAACAGCATCTAGCCCAGCCATAGCAGCTGATGCAGGATTAGTTCCATGGGCAGAATCAGGAATAAGGGCTATGTTTTTATGATTATCACCATTAAATCTATGATATTCTCGGGCTATTAATAATCCTGCATATTCACCTTGTGCTCCTGCTAAAGGAGCTAATGAGACACTTCTAAGGCCAGTAATCTCTGCTAATTCATTCTGAAGATTATACATAACTTCTAAACAACCTTGTACATTTTCATCAGTTTGGTTTGGGTGCGAACCACTAAATCCTTCAAATGCTGATATTTGTTCATTGATTTTAGGATTATATTTCATTGTGCATGAACCTAAAGGATAAAAATTTGTATCAATAGAAAAGTTTAAAGAAGACAAGTTCGTAAAATATCTAATAAGATCTAACTGAGAAACTTCTGGTAATTGGATTGAATCTCTAAGAAATTTTTTATCAGGTAATATTGATTTTTCTACACCGATTTCAGGTAAGTTTATAGACTTCCTTCCTTTTTTTGATTGATCCATTAATAAAGGAAGATTTTTATTAATCATGAATTCTCCTTAAAAGGTCTAGTGTTTGTTCAATATCTTTAGGATTATTCATTTCTGTAACAGCAAATAATAATAAGTTTTTTTTGCCGTCTGAAATATCTAATCCACTTTCAATATCATTAGAAAACAAATAACTATTAATTTTATTTATTTTTATATCAGATTCAATAACAAATTCATTGAAGAAGTTTTTTGATACTAACTTAAATCCGCTTATTTTATTAATTTCATTAGCAAAATAATGAGCTCTATGGAAACAAGTTTCTGAAATTTGCTTTAATCCTTCAGGTCCAACTGTTGCAAGATAAACAGATACCATTAAGCCTATTAGTTGAGTGCTAGTACAAATATTTGAAGTAGCATTTTCTCTTCTGATATGTTGCTCTCGAGTTTGTAACGTAAGAGCATAAGATCTTTTACCTTTCTTATCTACAGTTTGCCCTATGATTCTTCCTGGAAGCTGTCTAATAAACTCTTTTTTACATGTTAATAATCCTATGTAAGGACCACCAAATGATAATGGCACCCCTATAGATTGCCCTTCACCTGTGGCTATGTCCACATTTAATTGACCTGGAGGTTTTATAAGTCCTAATGAAATAGGATAAGTATGATGAATTAAGAGACCATTTTTTTTATGAATTAAATTTGAAAGGTTTTCAACATCAATGATTTCTCCATTTTGGTTTGGAGATTGAACAAGTAAACAAGAATAATCTTCCTGATTATTAAGATCTATTTCTTCATAGTTTATTATATCTATATCTTGCCATTTAGAATAAGAAGATAAAACATCTAGTAGTTTTTTTGAAACACTATCATGAATTAAGATTTTATTATTCTTTTTAATTCTGCAAGCCATTAGAGCTGCTTCAGCTAGTGCTGTCGGGCCATCATACATTCCTGCATTACATACATCCATCTCAAATAATTGTGCGATCATTGATTGGAACTCAAATCCAACCTGAAGTGTACCTTGTGAAGCTTCTGGTTGATAAGGAGTGTAAGATGTTAAGAATTCTCCTCTTTGGATCATCGCTTTGACCGTAGATGGAATATAGTGATTATAAGCTCCACCTCCTAGAAAACTAGTTTTCTTATTTGAAGCAAAGTTTTTTTTAGAAATTTGATTGAAATAGTCAACTAATTCAGGCTCAGATAGCATTTCTTGAAGTTTAAGTTCAGGAAAAAGTAGATTTTTGGGTACATCAGATAATAGATCTTCAAATTTTTTTACACCAATGGTTTGAAGCATTTCAGCTTGATCGCTATTTGTAGCTGGAATATATGGAGAGTTTTTCATTAAATTATTTTTTCATATTCACTTGAGTTTAACAAAGTAGTCAAATCGTCTAAATTACTAATTTCTACTTTAATGATCCAGCCTTTTTCATAACAGTCGTCATTCACATATTCTGGATTTCCTTCAAGTTCTTCATTAACTTCTACAATTTTACCCGATACAGGGACAAACAAATCTGAAACAGCCTTAACAGATTCAATTTCTCCAAATTTGTCAAATTGCTTTAATTCTTGATTTAAAGAACTTACATCTATATAAACTATATCACCTAAGGACTCTGCAGCATGAAGGGTAATTCCAATAGTGGCAATATTGTCTTCTATATTTACCCATTCATGATCTTTTGAATATTTTAAGTTATTTGGTATTTCACTCATTTTTTGCTCCTTTTATAAAATGGCAGCTTTGTAATTGTAGCGTTTAAAAATTTATCTCTTACTTTTATTCTAACTGTATTATTTATTATATTGAAATCTTTTTTTACTATACCTATAGCAATTGACCTTCTTAATGTTGAAGAATGAGTTCCAGAAGTAACTTTTCCAATTACTGAATCTTTGTAATAAATTTCATTTTCTTCTCTAGGAATTCCTCTATCAGTAACAACTAGTCCTATCATTGAAAACAAGCCTTTTTTTATATTTTCGCTGTGAATATAGTCATTATTAATATATTTTGAACTTTCTGATTCTAGAAGTCTTTTTAGTCCAATATCTATAGGGTTAGATTTTTTAGTAATTTCATGACCATATAAATGTAATCCAGCCTCAATTCTTAGTAAGTCTCTAGCACCTAAACCGCAAGGAGTCACTCCATTATTAATTAGTAATTCCCAAATTTTATATCCAAATTCTGATTTAAAAATTATTTCTACACCATCTTCTCCTGTATAACCAGTTCTAGCTACAAAAATATCATTATTTTCAATTAATATATTTTTAAATTTGTATCGACCTAAATCTTCAATAGCATTATTTAAAATAGAATTAAAAATTTTAATTACGTCTGGGCCTTGTATGGCTAACATACCTGTTTCTGAAGTTATATTATTAATTTCTACTTCTTTACCTTTAACAGATTGCATCCAATTTATATCCTCAACAGTATTAGAAGCATTTATGATCAACAAAAAGTAATCAGTAAATCTATAAATAATTAAATCATCTAAAATTTCTTTTTTTTCATTAATCAATAAAGTATATTTTGCTGATCCAATTTTTAAAGAATTTATATCTATAGGTAAAATTTTGTCAATAAAACTTTCAGCACCATTTCCTCTTATTTCAACTCTTCCCATATGTGAAACATCAAAAAAACCTGAGCTATTTCTTACAATATTAGATTCCTTTATTATTCCTAAGGGGTAGTTTATGGGCATATCCCAACCAGCAAAGTCTACCATTTTTGCATTATTATCTAAATGTTGTTCATAAAAAATTGTTTTACTCATTTAATCCAATCCTCTTTAATCATATTATTTTTTTTATATATACCTGGCAATTGAAATCTTTGTGGAAATTCTTCTATAAATGGAATTTCATCAAAATAATTTTTGTTAATATCTAAATCATTTAGGTTAAAATTATTATTCATATTTGAATGTAAACTAACAAAGTAATTGCCCATACCATTTGGTTTTATCAATTGATTAATTGCAAATCTATTAATATTTATTTCTTCAAAAGATTTTCCTGAAGAAGAAAGTTTTTTTAAAACTTCACTTATTCCAAGTTCAAAAAGAAACTCTCTTTGGGTTGTTAAAAAATTATTTGAGAAATGTAACAAATCATAATTTCTAAATAAATTTTTTATATCTACTTGAAATGTTATATCTGAAAAACCTGGCTTATAAAAATAATCATTATAAAAATTATGATCATTTATGACACTTAGATTATTATTTTTTTACCTTGAAAAAATAAATTATTTTCACTCATTCCATAATCAATTGTAACTATATACCCTTTATTTATATTTGATTTAAATAAATCAAATATATTATTAGTTTCACAATAAATTTCACCTGTTGAATTATCTATATTTTTTTCAATTAAAGATATTCTATTTTGTATACAATTATCTGAAGGCTCATCTAGAACTTCAATAAAATCTTCACCTTGTAATTCAACATATTTTTCATATAATTTATTTTTTTTAATAACAAATAAATGATGTGGCAAGGCATCAAAAAGTTCATTTGTTAGAATAATAGAGTTTTGTTTATCAGGAGTTTTTTCATTTATAGAAATAATAGGAGTTACTGAGTCAGAATTTAATTTATCAATTGCGTTATACTCAAAATTCTTACAGTCAAGTAAATTTAAGCTTTTACTAATATCATGCGCTAGAGTACCGTTACCCGCCCCGAATTCATTAATTATTATTTTTTCTTTAGTTTTAAAACTTTTAATAAGTTTAGATAAAAAAATTGAAATTAAAAAACCAAAAGCAGGATGCGTTAATGGTGCTGTGGCATAATCTTTAAAGTAAACGTTTTCGGAATTTCTTGTGTATGTATAGTAACCGTTTTTACCATATAAACAAATATCAATGAAATCTTTTGAAGAAATCCTACCAGTTTTTTTTATTTTTTCTTTAATAAAATTTTTGGTTTTGATTTAACTAGTCCCTATTATCAATTGGAATATATTCTTTAGATCTTTCTCCAGTATAGTGAAGTAAGGGTCTAATTAATATGTTGTGTCGCATTTGTTCTAATATTTGTATTGTCCATCCAGGTATTCTGCCTACTGCAAATATAGGAACAAATAAATCAGAAGGAATGCCTAAAAGATAATAAACAGCTCCTGCAAAGAAATCTACGTTGGCGTGAATTCCTCTACGAGCATAAGGGGTCATAGCTTCTTGTACTGCAAGAAGAATATCGTACCATTCTGTTTCCCCTTTTTCTTCGCTTAATCTTTTTACGCCTTCTTTAAGGTGCTTAGCTCTTGGGTCTGCAGCTTTATATACTCTATGCCCAAAACCCATAACACGTTCTCTATTTGCAAGTAAATTTTTCACATGAGCGGCCGCGTTATCCGCAGTCCCTACATCTTTTACTAGTTCCATTACTCCTTCAGCTGCCCCGCCGTGTGAAGGCCCAGATAAAGCCGCTATTCCTGCAGTTATAGAACCATAAAAATCTGCATTTGTTCCAGTTACAATTCTTGTAGTAAAAGCAGATGCATTACAACCATGATCTGCATGAACTACAAAATCTGTATCCATTAAACTTGAAGTATCTTCACTGGGTACTTCTCCTTCAAGCATAAAAAGAAAGTTAGCTGCATGTGAAAGTGTCTTGGATGATTCTATTGGATCTAGCCCTTTTCTCATTCTATTATGAGACATTACTATGATTGGAACTTGAGATGTTAATTTTATTCCTTTTCTAATAATTGCATCTTCAGAAAAGTCATCTCTATCCTCATCAAATGATGAAATAGATGAAATTGCTGTTCTTAACACATCCATGGGATGTGAGTCTTTTACAATATCAATAATGTCATATGTTTTTTCTGGTAAAACTCTAGCATCTTTTAGTGAGCTATCAAATTCAGATAATTGTTTCTTATTAGGAAGTTCGCCATACATTAGAAGATAAGAGGTTTCTTCAAATGTTGAATTTTCTGCTAGATCATGAATGTTATATCCACTATATTCTAATACTCCTTCTTTACCATCAATAAAAGTTGTGTTAGTCCTGTCTAGATAAACACCCTGAAGCCCTCTGTTTAGAGATATTTCTTTTTCGGCCATTTTTTTCCTCAATAAAAGATATTATGGTTATATTTAGATTCTATAATCTATTATTATTTTATAATAGTTAAAAAATCATATATAACGATTTTTTAAAATGATAAAAGTTTTTCAATTAATTGATTTTCATTTAATGTTCCTAGGTCGCCATACTTTCTTGTTCTTACAGAAGCTGATTTAGAATCTTTTTCTTTATCTCCAATAACTAACATTACAGGTATTTTTTTTATTTCACTATTTCTGATTTTTTGACCTAATCTTTCATTTGAATAATCTATATTTACTCTTAATCCTTTAGTTTTTAATTTTTTATATAAATCTTTTGAATAATCTAAATGACTATCTGTTATAGGAATAATATTGATTTGATTGGGAGCCAACCAAAAAGGTAAATCTCCACCAGTATGCTCTAGCAATATACCTATAAATCTTTCAATTGATCCAAGCATTGCTCTATGAATTACAACAGGTCTTTCTTTTTCGCCTTGATTATTTATAAATTCTAAATTAAATCTTTCAGGTAAAGAAAAGTCCATTTGAGCTGTTCCTAATTGCCATTCTCTTCCCATTACATCTGGTATAAAAATATCAATTTTAGGTCCATAAAAAGCTCCTTCGCCTTCAATTTCTTCAAATGTTTCATCAAAATCTTCAAGAACTGTTCTTAATTGTTCTTCGGCTATATCCCACATATCATCGCTACCTGCTCGCTTTTCTGGTCTCAAGGATAAAGTTAGTCTTGGCTGATTAAATCCAAAAGCTGTATAGCTTTCTTTTAACATTTCTAAGAAGTTTTTTATTTCACTACCTGCGTCTTTTTGATCGCAGAAAATATGTGCATCATCTTGAGAGAAAGATCTAACTCTGGTAAGGCCATGAGTAACTCCCGATCTTTCATATCTATGCAATCTACCAAAATCAGCAATCCTTAAAGGTAAATCTCTATAAGATCTAAGTGTCGATTGAAATATAATTGCATGAGCAGGGCAATTCATAGGTTTTACTCCGACTTCATGGTCATCAATTTCCATCATATACATATTTTCTAAATAGAAGTCATAATGTCCAGATTTTTTCCATAAATCTGTAGAAAAAATCTGAGGAGTAATTACTTCTTTATAGTCATATTTTTCATATAATTTTCTTACAAAATCAATTAATTTATTATAAACAAAAGTACCTTCGGGCAAAAAAAATGGATTGGCAGGACTGATTGGGTCTAAAAAAAATAAATTTAGAGAAGTGCCTAGTTTTCTATGATCACTTTCGATAGCCTGTTTTCTTTTTTCTAAATATTCTTGTTGTAATTCTTCTGATTCCCATGCAGTTCCATAAATTCTTTGCAGCATTTTATTTTTTTCATCACCCCTCCAATAAGCACCTGCGTTTGATAAAAGTTTTACTGCTTTTATTTCTCCGGTCTTATCAAGATGCCCCCCTTTACAGAGATCCTTAAACTTACCGTCTGAATGGCTATATTCAGTAATTATTTCACCTTTAGGCATAGAATTTATAATTTCAATTTTATACGGGTTATGTTTATATATTTCTAATGCTTCATTTTTTGTTAATTCTTTACCTTCAAATTTAGTATTTCTTTTTATAGATCTCTTCATATCTCTTTCAATAGAAGCTAAATCTTGAGGTGAAAATGTAACATTTATATCAAAATCATAATAAAAGCCATCTTTAATTGGAGGCCCAATAGTAAGCTTTGCTTCTGGATGAATTTTTAATACGGCTTCAGCTAGTAAATGAGCTGCAGAATGCCTTAATTTATTTCTATATTCTTCTATATTTTCTAAAGTCATATTTAAAACAAGATTAACTCTTAAGACTGATTTTTTACTTAATAATAATTATACTAACTGTTTCTAGGAACTCCATATTTTTTTAAGATACTATCTAGTTCATTTATTAGTTCTTTTGAGGGGATCCTAGATGGAGGTCTTGGAGGTCCTGCTTTTAGCCCTACAAGTTCCATCGCAACTTTTATAAATGGTCCCTCTCCACCTGTTTCTTTTACTACTTTTCCTACCCACCCCATCCATTCATGCTTAAATCCATTAAGTATTTTTTTTGCTTTTTGATAATCTGCTTCAACTAAAGCTTCCCATATTGATTTTGGGTATTCTGGCCAAAAACTACTTAAATGAGTTATAAACCCAGACGCACCATAAATATTACTTAATATATGATTACCTGAATTATCTATCATAGCTACTTTATTAGAATATCTAGATAAGCCTTGTTTAAATAATCCAATATCACTATGGCTCCATTTAATTGAGTTTACATTAGGTATATTAACTAGATGGTCCAATAAATCAAAATCCATAATAAATCCATCCCACCATGTATGATAGACCATTATATTCATATCGGTTTCTTTGGAGACAATTTCAAATAAATCTATCACATCAGATTTTGTTGGCTGATAGTAATAAGTAGGGCCTAGCTGACATCCATGTATCCCTACTTGAGATGCAGCTTCGGCCATTTTAATAATTTCTCTATAGTCAGTATGCTGAATGGATGTCAATACAGGAATTTTATTATTTGCAGATTCAACTGCTACTTTCATTAAATCTATTCTTTCTTGAATATTCAAAACAGGATGTTCTCCACCTGCTCCTCCTATTAATAAAGTTGAATTGCCTTCACTTAATCCTCTATCAATCATAAATTTTATATTTTTTACAAACGATTTATAATCGACAGAAAAATCATCATTGAATGGAGTTGCTACAGCAACCATTGCTCCTACTATTTTTTTATTTAAAGCCATTTTTTATTACCTTTCTAATGATTTTTTAGAAACACTTATTTTAAATATAAGTTTCATTTGACTTATTACTTAATAATTCAGTGCACTCACAATTTATACATCTACATGGGTTACATTTGCAATATATATTTGAGCAATTTTCTTTTTCCATTAAATTAATCCTTTACAACAATAAGTATTAGAAGAATCATATAACTCTCTAATATTATAGAATTTTTAATTACTATTTTCTCTTAATAGTTAATCCGCCTATTATTATTGATAAAATAACAAGTCCTATAAAAGGAATAAATAATAATGAGCTTCTGCTATCCCAGAATGGTATAACCACTCCTATAATACCAATTATTACTAACAGAGCTAAAATTAAGGAATTTAAACTTTTTTCTAAGTACAAACTAATTCCTATTAATGTGACGCCAATAAAAAGGGTAATAATAGAAATAGGATTTACTCCTAAGTATCCAGCAAGCATACTACCTGCTACGACCATATCACCTTTACTTGCAGCATCCGCTGTAGATAACATGAATGCTTGAGAGACAGCATTTAATGCCACTCCAATAGATATAAATATTAAAGATAAAGATGCAAATTTATGACTTGAAGTATTTGAAATAGTCTCTTTTAGGCCAGACATTCCTCCTAATAGAATAATAGCACCAATACTATTAAATATTCCAGAAATTGCTGCCATTGATGGGTTTGCAGCTAATTTTGAAATAATATCCGTATTTGATTGCCAGTCAGCTGAAGCTGCGGGGCTCAATAAACCAAAAGCTAAAAAAATTACTGGACCGATTATTAGTAGCCATCCTGTAAATTTTTTCGTACTCATTTGTAGTTCTTTCTAAATATATTTTTAATAAATATTTAAATATAAACTAACACATTAAAATATTTATTAATTTACATACTCGCAACAGTAATTTACTATTTCATGAATTTTTAATTTGAATGAACTATGTTTAGGAACTTCAAAGGAGGTGCCCGCTTTTATATTTATCCATTTAGATTTATTTGATAATAACACTTCAAGTTTTCCAGATATTATTTCCATTATCTCCTTTTCTTTTGTGTTGAATTCATATGCACCGGGTAGCATGACGCCTAAGGTTTTTTTTGAACCATTTGGAAAAGATATTAATATGCTTATTACCTTTCCTTCAAAGTATATATTGGCTTCTTTTTGTACATTAACATTTTTAAATTCAGTCATACTAATCCTTTATAAGATAATATATAAAAATTTTATCAATTAAATATTAAAAAGATAAATGATTTTAGAAGTGATTTTTTTGAACTAATATTCTAATATTTAACCCATAGATAGATTTAAATACTGATTCTATTTGCTTTCTAGATTTTTCTATAGACATTGCCCTTTTGAATAATTCAAGACTATTTTTAGATTTGAATCTCAAAATGACCTCATTATCTAGCTGGTTAGCTGAGACAACATTTTCTAAAAGATTACACAGATAACTTCCTTTAGCTTTTGATAATAGCTTAAGCCAATCGGAAGATAATTCAAAAATATTTTCATATTTGGTTAAATTAAAAAGTTCTTTATTTAGCTTATTAACTTTTAATTTTTTCTTTTTCAATTTGGTGATTGTGCTTAAGCTATTAAATACTCAGAGAATTAAATTTATATCACTTTATAATAAACCAATCTATTTTGTTGTCTTTATATATAATTAGAGAGTGCTATTATTTGTTATTTACGGAACTAGTAGTAAGTAATAGCACAAATGATATTATTTTTTAGAAATAATATCATTTGCTATAAATTCAGCATCTTCTGCGACGCCTATAAATTGTGCTGATTTTGATGAATGCATCCATTGTAAGCCCATAAAATAAAACCCTTTATGTTTAGTAATTCCTCTTTTTTGAATAGGAAATCCTTTATTATCCACTACTTTAAAATTAATCCAATTATAGTTAAATCTAAATCCTGTTGACCAAATTATACTTTTAATAGACTTAGCGAATGAAATTGATTTAGGAGAAAGTATTTTTTTAGAATTGATCCTATTATCTGGAGTTATTTTATCTAAAATTGCATCTAATTTATTTTCTAGAATAAAGTTATCCACATTTTTTGACCAGCTTATTGCTGAATCGTCTGAAAATTTAAGATTATGGAATAAGTCATCATTAAACACAATTTTTTCTGAAGAACAATTTTTTATAGAACCGCATAAATTTAGCCCTTGAGACGCAAGGTCCATTAAATTAATATCATGCCCCCCTTTTGCCCCTGAAGTATGTGCACTACATTTCCATCTATCTTTGAAGGGGACATCATTAATTGTTTTATCAAATAAGCCCATTTTATGATTCCACCAAGAGGAATCTTTGCCCCTGTAAGTTCTTGGTCTTCTCCCACATTTACTTACAGCTAACCAGACATTTCTTTTGCAATCAATTAAATCTTCAGCAATTTGTGCTCCTGACTGGCCTGAACCAACCACTAAAACTCCTCCTTAAGGCAATTGATCGTTATCCTTAAATTCTGAAGAATGTATTTGAAAAACCTTACTACTAACATCTAAGTTGATTTTTGGTATATACGATTCTCCAAATGCACCAGAAGCGATAATCACAATTTCAGAACTAATATTACGTTTTGATGTAGTTAATTTATATCTATTATTTTCTTTATCTATTGAAGAAACATTCTCATCAGTGTAAATATTAGAGCCTATATATTTTGCGAATGATTTTACGTATTCAATTATTTCAATCTTATTTAAGAATCCATCTGGATTTTTAGAAGGAAAAAATTTAGTTCCAAAGCCAAACTCAGGAATTTTAATAGCCCAATTTGGATTTACAAGATGAAAGTTTTCCCCTCTTTCGTTAATCCAGGTATTTGCTACTTCTCCTCTTTCTAAAATCAGATGAGAGATATTTTTTTTAGTTAGAAAATAGCTCACACACAACCCTGCTATGCCGGCTCCAATAATTACAACTTTAGTATCAATTTTTTCTTGCATCTATGAAACTTTTGATAAATATAACAATAGATAAAAGAGAAGTTCCAAGCATAATTAGCACCCTTAATAGCCCAAATCCTCCATCTTCAATTGATTTTGGAAGTCTAGTACCTATAAGTGCGAATAAAATTAGTAATGTTAAGACAATAGCAACATGGGAGAAAATCAGGTTTAATTTTTTGGATTTATTTGATAGAAAAAAACATATAAAAATTAAAATACCAAATACAGATGGTATTAAAGCTGTAGGCGAAGATACATCTAAAAATCCCCATAATCCCATAAGAATTAAAGAGATTGAATTTACAATATTAGCTTTGTTTGTATTCATAAATTCTTAACTTTCTGCTGGTGGGCGATACAGGACTTGAACCTGTGACCTCGTCGATGTCACCGACGCGCTCTAGCCAGCTGAGCTAATCGCCCTAAATTTTATTAATCTTTTTTACTGTCATCACCTGAATCATCGTCTGAATCATCGTCTAAATTAAGATCATCAGTTAAATTGAATTCTTCAGGTAAATCTAAGCTTTCAATTGGTTCTTCAGATGAAGGTTCTTCTTTTTCTATAACTGGTTTTTCAATTGAGCTTTCTGTAGAATCATTTGCAATAGCTGCAAGCGCTTCTTCAAATGTAGCAGGAGCTTCTGTCATTCCAGTTAAACCGTTACCATCTAGCAGAGTACTATCTTTATCTATTCCTATCAGCTCTAATCCTTCTGGAGACTGATCCATTCTAGCTGGAATTAATCTTCCTATAATTACATTCTCTTTAAGCCCTTGAAGTTTATCAACAGACCCATTTACTGCGGCTTCTGTTAATACTCTTGCTGTTTCCTGGAAACTTGCTGCTGCTAAAAATGAATCAGTAACTAATGACGCACGTGTTACTCCAAGTAATACAGGAATAGCTTCAGCGGTATCTTTATTTTCTTTTATCATTCTTGCGTTTAATTCTTCAAAATCAAATTTATCAATTAGTTCACCTGGTAACAATCCTGAGTCACCTGCATTTTCTATTCTTATTTTTCTTAACATTTGCTTAAGAATTACTTCTATGTGTTTATCATGTATATGAACTCCTTGAGATCTATAAACAGTTTGAACTTCTGAGATAATATAAGCTTGAACTTCTTCAACTCCTTGAATTCTTAAAATTTCATGTGGATTTTTTGGACCAGAAGTAATAGGTTCACCTGAAATAATTTTTTGGCCATCAGAAACTAATAATTCTGATGCTGCAGGTATCGCATATTCTCTTTCATTCTCATCTTCCCACGTGATAGTAACATCACTTTTTGTAACAGTTACAACTCCTTCATCAGGGGCTAAAATGTCAGTAGAAATTTGTTCAAAATTTTCATCATTTTTTAATTTTGAAACTAATGATTTTTTTATAGAAGTTAAAGTATCTCCAACACCAATTCTTTGACCAGTCTTAACTACTACTCTGTGATGTTCAGCAATATCTGTAACAATAGAATTCTTTTCTGTATTAGAAACTCGAACAATTCTTAATTCTCCAACATTTCCTAATTTAACTATTCCAGAAATTTCAGATAAAATAGAAACTCCTTTTGGAATTCTTGCTTCAAAAAGCTCTATAACTCTAGGCAGACCTGATGTAATATCAGACCCTGCTATTCCGCCAGTATGGAAAGTTCTCATAGTTAATTGTGTTCCAGGTTCACCAATCGATTGAGCTGCAATTATACCTACAGCCTCTCCCATCATAGAAACTTTACCAGTAGCTAAAGATGCACCATAACATTTTTGAGAAATTCCTTTTTTTGCTGTTGCAGAAAGAGGTGAAAAACACCAAACTTCTTCTATCCCAGCTTCTTCAATTTCCTTTGCTATCTTCATACTAATGATGGTATCAGTGTCACAAATAACTTCACCTGTTTTAGGATGAGTAACTGTAATTGAAGGGAACCTACTTACAATTCTATCTGCTAATGTACTTCCCATACCATCAGTATCTTTTCTTATTTTAATCCCAGTAGCATATTCATCATCTGCTGTATTAATTATTAAGTCTTGAGCTACATCGGCTAATCTACGAGTTAGATACCCAGAGTCAGCAGTTCTTAGTGCAGTATCAGCTAAACCTTTTCTAGCACCATGTGTAGATATGAAGTATTCCATAACACTAAGACCTTCAGCAAAAGAAGATCTTATTGGTAATTCAATAATTCTACCTTTTGGATCAGACATTAATCCTCGCATACCTGCCATTTGTTTAATTTGAGCTAAGTTACCTTTTGCTCCAGAGTCAGCCATTGTAAAAATTCCAGCATAATTTGGAAGTGAATCTGAAACAGCAACTTCCATTTTTTTTGAGACATCTTCCCATACGCTTATTGAGCTTTGGTATCTTTCTGCTTGAGTAATCATACCTTCCATATATTGTTCGTCAAGTTTTCTTATTTTTTGATCAGCTGATGAAAGCAAAGATTGCTTTTGAGGAGGAGTAACAATATCTTTTATTGCAATTGTTGTTCCTGACATGGTTGCATACTTAAACCCAATATCCTTGATATCATCTAGCACAACAGTAGTCACTTCTTTTCCAAAAGTGCCGTAGCATTCAGATACTAAATCTTCTATAGTGGCTTTTGTAAATTGAATATTTCTAAATCCTAATTCATCAGGAATAATATCATTCCAAAGAATTCTTCCTATGGTTGTTTCAATAAAATCTCCTTCAATTTTTACTTTTACCGACTCTCTCAAGCCAACTGTTTCTAGTTCATGTGCAAAAACAGCAGATTCGGTAGAGTTAAATGCCATTAATTTTTCTTTCCCCTCTGGATTGTCTATTCCAGTTAAGTAATAAATCCCTAAAACCATATCTAGATTAGGAGCTACAATTGGCTCTCCTGACCTAGGGGCTAACATATTATTTGTAGATAACATTATTTTTTTAGATTCAAGTACAGACTCTCTAGAAAGAGGTACGTGTACAGCCATTTGATCACCATCAAAATCGGCGTTAAATGCAGTACACACTAGAGGGTGAAGTTGTAAGGCAGATCCTTCAACTAAAACAGGCTGAAAGGCTTGTATGCCTAATCTATGAAGAGTTGGTGCTCTATTTAATAAAACTGGATGATCTTTAATTACTTCTTCTAAAATATCCCATATTTCAGGTTGTGATTTTTCAGCAAGTCTCTTAGCTGATTTAATGTTGTGCGCATATCCTTTAACAACTAAAGAATTCATCACAAATGGTTTAAATAACTCTAATGCCATTTTTTTTGGTAATCCACATTCTGATAATTTCAATTGTGGTCCAGAAATAATTACAGATCTTCCTGAGTAATCAACTCTTTTCCCTAAAAGATTTTGTCTAAACCTTCCTTGCTTTCCTCTTAATAGGTCAGTTAAGGATTTTAATTTATGATTATGAGAGCCAAGTATTGGTCTTCCTCTTCTGCCGTTATCAACAAGCGCATCTACAGCTTCTTGTAACATTCTTTTTTCATTTCTTATTATTATTTCAGGGGCTTGAAGATCTAGTAGATGTTTTAACCTGTTGTTTCTGTTAATCACTCTCCTGTATAGATCATTTAGGTCAGATGTTGCAAATCTACCTCCATCAAGCTGAACCATTGGATGTAATTCAGGAGGAAGTACAGGCAATACAGTTAGAACCATCCATTCTGG
>JAACCT010000041.1 GCA_009937255.1 Dehalococcoidales bacterium | reverse complement strand
GTCTGGACGTAATATTATAGAGTCGCTTCGTCCTGGAGTACAGATAAATACATTGCAGAATTTTTTAAATATTGATGATTTAGGTGTAATCCGCTTTACTGCTCAATCTGATGAAGACAAAAAAACATATCTAATTAATGCGTTTAGTCAAATTGGAAAGAATTACGATTTTAGTTTTAATGTTGAATCAACAGATGAAATAGTTTGTTCAGAACTAGTTTATGCATCCTTTGAAGATCTAGTTTGGGATACAAAAAAACAGATGGGTCGCTATACTATCTCACCAGATCAAGTAGCGCGAAAATTAATTACAGATACACGCTTTGCACCCGTACTATTATACCTAAATGGAAAATCAATCGATGGGGAATTAAAGCCAGTATTCAATGCTTTATTAGATTAAAAAAATAAATGGATAATTATTAATGAATCGTTTGCTTTTATATATACTTTTTATTTCAAGTATTTCCTCTCAAACTCAAGTGGTTATTGAAGAAGTAATGTTTATGGAAGCTCCTTATGTAGGAAAGATAAAAACAACTACACAAAAGTTTGCTTCTAATGGTTTTTTCAGACAAGAATCTTCTTTAGATGTAGACCGTTTTATAATAAGAATGGCTATGGGTGGAAATAAAAAATATGGTACGATACTAAATGGTGATAGTGAAGCTAGAATAATCTATGATGCGGAAGAAGGTCAATACGCATTTGAGTCATTTGATTTAATACGTAATAATGATGGGAAACCAACTCTCAAAGGGATGGAAGAAAATATGAATTTTGGGGGAGGTTCAAATAGACAAAGTGATAATGAAGAAGCAAAAGATGAAAATGCTGAAGTAGAATCTGAAGATGATGAAGAAAATATAATTAAGCGTACTATAACAGATGAGATTAAAGTAATTGCAGGTTTAAGAGCAAAAAAAGTAGTTACTTCAATTGAAAATTCAGAACGCTCAGTCTTATTTGAAGAATGGTTTACTACCGATACATTATTACTAAAGTATGCATTGGATAAAGAGAAGGAACTTATTGAAGCGTATGGTGGAGAAAGACAAAATATGCCACGAAGTTTTGCCGAATCAATGCTTGCTCAATCAGGTAAAGAGTATGATTCCGTTGAAGGAAGGCTATTAAAATACTCTATGGAAATGAAGAATGAAGACGATAAAGGTTTTAAAATGAAATGGGAATTGAAAGATATAAAAGAAATCCCATTTAATAGCGATGATTTTGTAGTTAATAAAAAATATAAAAAAGTTGAGAAACTCGATTAAATTTATTCTTTTTCCATATGTTTTATCCATTCACTAACTAGCTCAATTCCTTCTTTGTGAACTAATTTACGTCCTAACTCAGGCATCATAATCCCAGGATCTTTTGAAAGCATTCGTTGTATCATCATGGATTTTTCTGGATTTCCCGGTAAAATAGTATATTTTAAGTTTCCTGTTGCTCGACCAGCAGCTACAGGAGGTTTATATACCCCTAAACGCGTTTTATTTGTTTCTTCAATATTTAAAAATAACCCAGAAGTCTCTCCGGGTGCACCAAGACGGTGACAGTGAGCGCAATTAATATCTATCCACGCTCGTGCACGTTCTTCTAAAGTTCCATCATTTGGATTATCATAATTAGGAGTGTGTGAAATTGATGATATTTCAGGTAAATTATTTATCATTTCTAACGCTGACCATTTTTTCAGCTGATTCATAGTACCTTCAGCATACTCATAATCATGATTTAGAAGTCGAGCTTTAGTGCCGATAGGTTTCATTTGAGTTTGATTAACATGGCAACCTTTACATTGATTGAAGTTGGGAACACTATAGGTGAATGATTTTTTTTCACCTTGAATGTTAATAAAGCTAGTTTCTAGTCTATCACCGGCAATTTCTAAAAATGCATCCGTTTGCTCATTGTTCCATATATATGGAAATCCTAACCAACCTTCAATAGTGTTTATTAGTAAACGTGTTTCCATTAAACGAATATTATTATTTGGCTCTCGAAAATCAGATGGATAATAAAAAGTTTTAATCAATGTTGATCCAATAGGAAAATCAAAAGTTCCATCGGATTTATAATTAATTTTTTGACCTTTTGGTAAAACTATAAAACGTGATTTTATAGCATAATCACTAAATAATTTTGCAGATACTTCATAAGGCAAAACTCCTTTATTTATATCATG
>JAACCT010000040.1 GCA_009937255.1 Dehalococcoidales bacterium | reverse complement strand
TAAATCTGTAAGTAAATCAGTTGATATTTCATAATTTTTAGAATACCAATTTTGCATATCAGAACTCGTGAATACTTCAGTTTCCCCACTAGTATATGTTTTAGAAAATATTTCTTTATATCCTACTGAAAAAACATACCTAGCAGCACTATTTGATTTTATTCTTATTGAAACATTAGAATTAGGTAAAATAGTATCCTTATAAGTAATAACTCTAATTAAGTTCATTTTGCTAAAAGGTTCATAGAAATTAATTCTTTCTTTTGCATAAAATTTTGCTTCATTATCAGGATCAGTTAATTTATTTTTAATAAGATAAATTTCAGGTAGATCAGATTCAAGTAAAATATTTTCTGGATTTTTATCTGGGATTAAGATACTAAATTGTAATATATTTTTTGAAAATCCATTCAAATTAAAAATCACTTCTTCATTTTTGGATAAAAATTCTCCATAAAAAGCATGTGAAACAGAAGCCTCCGATATTTCAATAACAGGCTTAGCTATATTTGAATTATTAACTTTATATGGTTGATGGGCATAAATTTGATAAGAATTTATAAAAATAAAAGAAAAGGTAATTAAAAAAATGAAAAGCTTAATAAATTTTAAATTTGTCATATTTAAATTTTATCAAACTAAATTAGATTAATTCCAATACAAAATAAAAACCAGGGTTCCAAGCTTGGCAAATTAAGTATAATTTATCATTATTTTTATACCAAACAGCATTATGTATATGATCGGCTATTTCAATATTTAATTCATCTTTAGGTCGAATTGTAGATAATAATTCATAGGTATTAGCATCTAAAATATATATAGGAGCAGCTTTACCTTCTTTAGGATCATCTAAACTACCTACTACTGCTAAAGATTGTCCCTTCCAATTGATAAAATCAATTCCACAAGGTTTTGATCCCATTGGTATATTGAAAGATTTTTTAAAATTTCCTTCTAAAGTGAAATGCTGAAACCTAGAATTAGGTCTATCAGCAATAGATAACATTTTTCCATCGGGTGTAAGATTAAACCCGTGAGCTGTTCCAAAAAGTCCTTTTTCTGTTGGAATATCTGTAGGCCCTGCAAAAATTTTCTTCCATTTTTTTGTTTTTATATCTGCTACAGAAATAAAATTGGAACCATAACCATCTGTTACATAAAGATCATCTTTAATAATTACTGCATCTGTTGGTTTATATATTTTTACTTTAGACTTATATTCTTCGAATTCAGGTCTAGAAAATATAAAATCTTTTTTCCCATCGAGGGTTAAAATTATTATTTTTTCATCTAAATTAGCAGATAATACTAATCTTTTATTATTATCTATATTACAAATGTTAATTCCATGAAAATTAAATGATTTTATTTCATTGGGTAATTCAATAACATCTTGATTTTTAAGATCAGGAGTAATTGCCATCAATCCAAAATTTGGCATTCCATAAAAGATTCTACCATCTGTGTCTTTATCAACTGCAAATGCACCATGTAGATTAGATTCATGGCTTATTGCTGCTTTGGGTAGACTACGTAAATCTTCTCTATAAATAAATTGAAATGGCTTTTGACCACTAATAATCATTTTTACAACCTATGATATTTAACTAGTTTGATATTACAGAATGAGGATCTATGACAAATTTCTTTGGTGCGCCTTTATCAAAATCTTTATATGCTTTAGGAGCATCGTCAAGTGTAATGACTGAAACATTAGTAGCTTTAGCAATTTGAATTTTATCATACAGAATTGCTTGCATTAGATTCCGGTGATATTTCATTACTGGACATTGTCCAGTAGTAATATTATGAGACTTTGCCCATCCTAAACCAATTCTTATTCCAAGCATACCAATTTTGGCATTATCATCAACTCCACCTGGGTCTCCAGTTACGTATAGTCCAGGAATTCCAAGAGAACCACCTGCTCTGGTAACTTCCATAATTGAATTTAATACAGTAGCCGGTTTCTCAACTGACGAATCAGAACCGTGTCCTCTAGCTTCAAATCCTACACAATCAACAGCTGCATCAACTTCAGGAATTCCAACTATTGATTCTATCTGCTCAGCTAAAGAAGCATCTTTACTTAAATCTATAGTTTCGCAGCCAAAACTTTTAGCTTGAGCTAATCTTTCTGAGAAAAAATCTCCAACAATCACACAAGCTGCTCCAAGTAAATGAGCTGAAGCTGCTGCTGCTAGTCCTACTGGGCCTGCCCCTGCTATATAAACAATTGATCCTGGACCTACTCCTGCTGTATAAACACCATGATAACCAGTTGGAAATATATCTGATAATAGAGTTAGGTCTTTTATTTTGTCCATAGCTTGATCTTTATCAGGAAACTTAAGAAGATTAAAATCCGCGTAAGGGATCATAACATATTCTGCTTGCCCACCTATCCATCCACCCATATCGACATATCCATATGCAGCTCCAGGCCTAGCAGGATTAACATTTAAACAAATACCAGTTTTTCCTTCTTTACAATTTTGACATCTACCACAAGCAATATTAAATGGAACAGATACAATATCTCCGATTTCTAAAAATTCAACATCTCTCCCTTTTTCAATAACCTCTCCAGTGATTTCATGGCCAAGTATCAAACCTGATTCAGCAGTAGTTCTGCCTCTAACCATATGTTGATCACTTCCACAAATATTAGTAGCTACGGTTTTTAATATAACTCCATGGTGGCATTGACGATCTCCAAGTGAAAGTTTTGGGAAATCAATTGATTGTACTTCAACATTTCCATTTCCTAGATAAGCAACACCTCTATTTGTAGACATGATTTACTCCATTCTTATTGTAGTTCTTGCAAAATTTATTTATTTATAAGATTAAACAAAATACTACATTCAGCAGATTGGTAATTCAAGAGAATATAAATAAAATATCAAGATTCAAGGATATATAAAAATTCTAATATAAATAAATATAAAAACTATAATTCTATATATTCATGAGTAAATTTATCACCATCTACTTCTATTAATCTAATACCTGGAGGATCTTCTCCTAAAGAGAATGTAATAGGACCCGATGTTATTAATTGAGTATTTTTATAATTCAAAATATTATTAGCATGCCAATGACCAGTAAAAACTGCACTAACTTTATAAAGATCAAGTAAGTTTAAAATTAATTTTCGCTGAACTTTAGGTAGTACCATATGCCCGTCTTCTTCTTCTGGATTAGTTCCAAAAAGAGGATGGTGCATAAATATAAATTTATGTAAGGATTTATTCTTTTTGGAATTTTGAAGTTGATACTCTAAAAACTTAATTTGTTTTGAGTCTTCTCCTGATACTTTGGACCAATCTTGTAAAACACAGCTATTCAAAATTATAAATTGAGAATTCATATGATAAAAACTTTGATGATCTAAACCAAATCTTTTTTTATAACGCTCTATATCATCAAATTCAGGATTGTTAGTTAAATCTGCATTACCAGGAGCAAAATAGTATTTACAATTTAAATCTGAGTACATTTTCTTAATAATATCTACGTGATTTGAAGCTAATCTATCTTGCATTAGATCTCCAGTAGTTATTACAAAATCTGGAGAAATTTTATTTGTTATCTCAATAGCTTTAGATAGATTTTTTATTTCAAAATCTATTCCCTCAGTCTCTGGGTGTCTAGAGGCATAAAAGCCTAATTGAGGATCTGACATTTGTATAAATTTATAAGACATCAATGAACCTTTTATTTTTTTCTAAAAATTTTTTTTATTCTCACAAAATTTTTCAAATAATAATGATAAATAAACCCTTTTATTTTAGGTTTACCAATTTTTTTTCGTAAATTATTTTCTAAATCTGTATAAGGGCAAGTTATATCTGAAGAAAAAACCAAATACATAATCCAACTAAGAAGTGGAAATGTTATGTACCATTCAGCGTTTATTATAAAAAAAGGAATTGAGAAAAGGGTAACTACTAAATATATATGATGAGTAATTACTACTAAATAAAATAGAGACTTATCTACAAAAATGATAAATGCCTTTCAAAAAATAAGATATGTTTAGGCTATCATAAATAAAATATGAAGATATAGTTCTATTTTGAAAATTTAAAAATTCTACTTCCTAATCTATCTGTGACATAAAAAATACCATCTTTAAAATGTATATTACTAGGTTTCCAACTCTCCATATGATAAATTTCTTTCATTTCTCCCTTTTTATCAATAACAGCTATAGCTCCAATACCTGGAAGAGTTTGATATATATTTTCTTCATCATCTACTGTAATACCATCAGGGTTACCTGGTTCAGCAAACCTTCTAAACATTTGAGGTTCAATTTTTTCTTCATCATTATTTTCTAAACTTACAAGTCTATTGGCCCTTGTTTCAGATATAAAGACTCTATCTTTACTTATGGTTATTCCACTTGGAAACGCAAGATCTGCAATAAATATTTCTAATTCATGCCTATTATTTAATTTGTATACAGGGCTTATACATGGATTTGGATATGGATTTCTAAGAGGATCAGTAAATATAATATCCTGATCTTGATTAATAATTAAATCAGATGGACCATTCAAATCTATTCCATCATACGAATCACATATTTTAGAAATACTAGCATTTCCTAAACTGATTCTTAATATAGATTTTCTAGATGCATCTGCAACAATCAGACAATTTAAGGTTTTTGAAAAGGCTATACCAAGCGGCCTTCCTCTAGTATTTGCATGTATATCAATTTGACTACCTTTTAAAAGAAATATATTGCCGGATGATGCAGAAGAAACATAAATATTATTTTCTTCATCCAAAGTTATTCCTTCAGGATGAGGTATTGAAGAAGAAATTTCTTTCAAATCTTTAGGTAAATTAGGTTTTAAGTTAGTATAAATTATTTTCTCCTATTATTCATCTATATCTTGATCGTTCCATAATGATCCGCGTTTTGCTAAGGCTGTTTGAGCTAAAATTTGTTCTATTTCTTCAGGTTTTAAGTTCTTGTTTGATTCATTTGAAGCTTTACTAGTTTTTGATTTTTTTGATTTTTTTTCTTGTATGGTAAGTGAAGGTTGATCTTCTCCCCAATATATAGTTTGATGTGGAAAAGGAATTTCTATTCCTTCCAAATCAAATCTTGCCTTAATTCTTCTAATAAGTTCTGACCTAATTAACCACTGTCTCATAGGTTTACAATCACCAAGAATACGAATAGTTATCGCAGAATCATCAAAAGATTGAATTCTTAGAACTTGTGGAGATTTTATTATATTTAATCCAAAAACAGGGTCTGCAGAAAGTTCATTTCCTATTTGATTTAAAATTAGTATTACTCTCTCAAGATTTTCTTTATAAGCAACTCCAATATCTAAAACAACTCTAGAATAATTTTTTGTTCTGTTAGAAGAAACAGAAATTTCTCCATTAGGAACTACATGGACTGTTCCTTCTAGATCTCTTAATATAGTTCTTCTAAGATTGATATCTTCTACTAATCCTGATTTATCAGCTATAGTTACCACATCACCGGTTCTATACTGATTTTCTGCAATAACAAAAATACCACTTATGATATCCCTAACTAAATGCTGGGCTCCAAAACCAACAGCTATACCAACTACTCCAAAACCCGCTAAAACAGGACCTACAGGGATTTCTAATTTAGATAAAATCATAAATATACCTGCAATTAAAACTATTATTTGAGTTCCACCAGTAAAAACTTTAGACAAAGTATTTGCTCTTTTTTCAGTTTCTTCATGTTCTCCATACTCGGCTCTACTCATAACAAAAGTTTTAACAACCCTTGGTAAAGTTCTACTTATAATTCTTATGATTACCCATACAGAAAGAATCATTAATATAATTACAATACCATTTGATAAAAACCAATTAATTAGATCTAAAACTACCCCTTGAAAGTAAGAAGATATTGGAGATACATTAACACCAACTATTGATAGAAGACCAATTATCATTATTAAAATAAAGAAAAAGAAAACAGTTGTATCAAAAGTTTTAGTATCTAAAAAAGACATAAATACACCTATGTCTTTAGTCTCGTCTCTATTTTTTAATCTTGTACTAATTATAGAAATTTTTGGTCTAATTATTCTATGAAAAATAAACCAGGCAATTAAAAGAGAAATAATAAGTACAATAGCCCAAATACCTTCTTTAAAAAGCCAAGTATAAAAGCTAGAATATCCAAGAAATTCTAATATTGAATCTAAAAAATTATTCATAAAAATTATTCATAATAAATAATGGTTTATTTTATTATTATTAAAAAGGTGCCTACAATGTCTAGCTATTTTTTAACCGAGAATTAATTAAAATTCAATAATTTTATATCACCTTGTGTATATTCAGATGGTTTTAAGTTTCCTAAAGAGTAAGGACCATAAGATGTTCTTACCAAATCTATAACATTTATTTTAAAATTAGCCATAATATTTCTAATTTCTCTATTTTTACCTTCAAATAAACTCATAGAATACTGAGCTTTTTTCCTAGCAGAAGATTTAGATATTTGTATAGGTTTGTAATTAAATCCATTTAATAATAAGCCTTGTCTTATAGATTTTAAATTTTCTAAAGATAATTCCTTATCAACTTGCACCATATATTCTCTTTTAATTTTATTAATTGGCAATTCTAAAAATCTTGAGAGTTTTCCATCATTGGTCAATAATAAAATGCCAGATGAATTTTTATCTAATCTTCCTACACTATTATAAGATCTCAAATTTTTAGGTAAATTAGAAAATACAGTAGGTCTATTTTTTTCATCTTTTTTTGAAACTATTAAGCCTTTGGGCTTATGATACAAATAAATGATAGGAGATGAAAATTTTTCAATAATTTTTCCATCAATTTTAACTACATCATTTTGAGTAACATTTAAAGCTGGGGATGAAATTAAATTTCCATTAACTTCAACACGTTTTTGAATAATAATTTTTTCAGCATCTCTTCTAGAAGAAAAGCCAGATCTTGCAATTAACTGCGCTATGCGCATTTCATATTTATTGTTAGAATTTACCATATTCACGAATTATTATTTTTCATTAAATTATATTATAAAGGCTATATATTATGGACTATATCTTAGAAAAAATATTTACTAATATTTCTTTGCAAACTTACACTATTATTGCAACATTATTATTTTCTAGTATATTTTTTCTAATAATAAAATTTTTTATGTATGTGTACTCTAATAGTACTGATAGAAATCAGAATCATATAATAATAAAAATAACAATCTTATTAGTTTCTTTAATTGGAGGAATATTAGCTCAAGGTGTAGTAGCAGAACTTTACTTTTTTAAAGACTGGGAGTGCCCTAAAACTGGTACTTGCATATGAGTCTAGCAAATAGCTTAATCAAAATAAATAAATACGTGTAATAATGTAGTTAGGAAATAATTATGGATAGTCTCGGTCAAAAAATTTACGCGTATATTCGAAAAAGATATATTTTAGGTCTTCTTCTTTTATTCCCAATTGCAGTTACTTATTTTGTAGTAGCTTTTGCATTCAACAGTTTAGACGGTATATTACAACCATTTTTTAGAGCTATATTTGGTAAAAATATTCCTGGTGCTAGCTTTGTTACCTTATTTATATTAGTTTTTCTTG
The DNA here is from genome assembly GCA_009937255.1 of Dehalococcoidales bacterium. GTDB lineage: Bacteria > Chloroflexota > Dehalococcoidia > Lucifugimonadales > Lucifugimonadaceae > TMED-70. The sequence goes on along the minus strand of JAACCT010000040.1, from coordinate 7,828 downwards.
TGGGAGCACTTTCTAATAACAGACTTGTAAAGAAAATTTTAGAGTTATTTGAAAAAGTTTTACAAAAAGTACCTTTAACTAATGGTATTTATACTACATCAAAGCAAGTTTCTACCGCATTTAGTGGAGGTGGGAAAAAAGGTGGTTTTCATATGGTTTGTGCTATTGAATATCCTAAAGAAGATGTTTGGACAATTGGTTTCCTTACTAATACAATCGATTTCGATGGAACTGATCATGGTTTTGTTTATATGCCTTCTACTCCAGTTCCCAATACTGGGTGGTTAGTAGCAGTTCCAAGAAAGAAAATTAAAGTTCTTGATCTTACAGCTGACGAAGCTATGAAAATTATAGTTGCTGGTGGATTAGGTGCTTCAAAAAGTTTAAATTCATTACCTGAAGTTGATGCTAAATAATGAAGAACAATTTATAAGTTATATTTCAAAATCTTTTAAGTCTATAAGAGAATTACCTGATGATTGGATTGGAATAGGTGATGATGCAGCAAAAATTGTATCTGAGTCAAAAAACATAGTTTTTTGTGCTGATGCGATGGTAGAAGATGTACATTTTAAAAGAAATTATGGATTTGAATCTATAGGATGGAAATCAATTGTTTCTAATCAGAGTGATCTTGCTGGTATGGGAGCAAAACCTTTAGCATTTACAGTTACCTTAGGGCTAAATAAATCTTTAAATGAGTCTAATTTAAAATCTCTATATATTGGAATGGATAATGCTTGTAACGAATTTGGTGGTTTTTTAATTGGAGGAGATGTAGTGAAATCAGAAAAAATTTTTATTTCGATTTCTGCAATTGGTATACCGTTTCAATCAGACAACTTATTATTACGTTCTAATGCTAAAAAAGATGATATTGTGGCTGTTACTGGATCTGTAGGAGATGCTGCAGCTGGACATTTTATAATTGAAAATAAATTATCAGGTTTTAAAAATCAGCAGAATAAATTTCTTTATCCAAAACCTAAATTTTTAGAATCAAAAAAAGCCATTGAATTAGGCATAACTTGTGGAATGGATTTATCTGATGGATTAAGTAAAGATTTACTTAGAATATGTAAATCTTCAAATGTAGAAATAGAAATAGAATTAGAAAAAATATCCTCAGATGAAAATTTAAAAAAATTATATAAAGATAATTTTTATTCAAAAATAGCTTCATCTGGAGAAGATTATGAAATTATAATAATTGGAGAAAAAAATAAAATTAAAGCTTTAAGTAACAAAATGAAAATCAATATTATAGGAAAAGTTACTAAAGATAAAAAAACAAATTTGGTATTTAAGAAAAATAATAAAAAAACTAATATAGAGCTTAAAGGTTTTGATCATTTTGAATAAAGAAATAAGTTTTCAACATATAAAACATAATTTAGAAGATTTTGAAAAAACTATATATTCTAAATCTTTAGAAGATACTAAAATATTAGGAATAGATATTGGTAAGTATATTTCAAATGGAGATATATTATTATTATCTGGTGACTTGGGTGCAGGTAAAACTGAACTAGTAAGATATATAGTTGAAGGATCTGGAAATTCTAGTTTTGTTAGAAGTCCTACTTTTGTATTAATAAATAATTACGTCGACAAAAGTAATATCACTCATTGTGACTTTTACAGAATCGATATGAATACAGAAGCAGATGAACTAGGAATTGACGAATACTATGATAATAGTACCGTAATAATAGAGTGGCCAGAAAAAATAAGTCATAACTTACCTAAAGATGTGATAATTATAAAAATTCATTTCACAGAAATAGAAAACGAAAGAAAATTTATGTTATATTCAACAGGTATTAAATCTAAAAAATTTATTAATAAATTAAAATGAATCACTTAATAATTGACACTTCATCTAAAAATTCTTCACTGATATTAAATATAAATAAAGAAATTATTTATTCTAAGTTTTGGAAAAGCGAAAATAATCATAGTGAAGAATTATATGAAAATTTTAGTAAAATCTCAAATAGAATTGATGAAATACATTACATAGGAATTCTACTTGGTCCTGGTGGATTTAACTCTATTAGAATAGGTATTTCTTTTGCTTTAGCTATCGTTTTATCTAAAAATATTAAAGTTATTGGACTGCCATCTCATGTTGTGCAGGCAATAAATTATATAGAATCAAAAAAAGACGTAACTTCTATAATAGAATGTGGAAAAAATAATATAAGTTGGGCAAAATTTAAAAATGGTGAAATTGATCCAGCTGAATTGGGAACTGAAACTATAAATAATTTTAATGAAAAAAATATTTGTGGAGAAATTCCTGATTTAATAGATAAAAATCCTAGGCCTTATGAAAATATCATTAAAACATCAAATTTATTGATAGAAAAAAAAGGATTTAACTCACCAGAAGATATAGTACCTATTTATGCAAAAAAACCTTCTATAAGTAAGCCAAAAGAAGCATATAAAAAGTTTGAAATAAAAGGAGAATAAATTGGAAAAAACATTAATATTAATAAAGCCAGATGGAGTTCAAAGATCTTTATCGGGAGAAATTTTGACTAGATTAGAAAAATCTGGTCTAAAAATATCTGCTTTAAAACTTCTTCATGTAAATGAAAAACTCGCTAAGGAACATTATGCAGAACATGAAGGCAAACCATTTTTTGGAGACTTAGTTAGTTACATATGCTCTGCTCCTATAATAGCTATTTCATTATCAGGTCCAAATGCTGTAGAAAAATCAAGATCTTTGATAGGTAAAACAAATCCTTTAGAATCTGAACCTGGAACAATAAGAGGTGATTTTGGATTAGAAATATCAAGAAATTTAATTCACGGATCTGCATCAATTGACGATGCTAATAGGGAGCTTAAAATATTCTTTTCAGAAAATGAAATTATTGATTATGATAAATCCACAGATTCTTGGGTTATGGAGTTATAAAATTCTAAGAATCTCTGATGATTTAGACCATAGACCTTCAAGATCATAGTTGTTTCTTTGGTCTTCTAAGAACAAATGAATAACTATTCCTGGATAATCTAATAAAACCCACCCACTATTAGATAAGCCCTCTTTATGGTTTATTTTTAATTTTAACGTTTTTAGATATTTGTTAATACTATTTCCAGAAGATTGTAAATGCTTACTAGTCATACCGGTAGCTATAATGAAGTATTCGAAGTATGAAGACTGATTAGAAACATCTAAAACTACAACATTAGAAAGCAGATTATCACTCATTATCTCAGCAGTATCTGTGATTACTTTAGAAAATTCTTTCGTGTTTATAATAAAATCCTTTGATATAATTTCTTTGTTGTGTTTAATATTAGTTTAGTTTAATTTTTCAATTTTTTAAACAAATTATAAGTAATTATTATGGTAAATAACAAAAAAAGAGTTTTAGTAGCTATGAGTGGAGGAGTAGATTCTTCAGTAGCTGCAGTATTACTTCATGAACAAGGTTATGAAGTAATAGGAGTAACAATGCGATTGTTCGATAACCCTTTTAAGAATTCAAATGTATTAAATAAATCATGTTGTTCAATGGATGATGTAAACGATGCCAGAAAAACTTGTAGTGTAATTGGCGCAAGGCATTACTATACAAATATGGTTGATGAATTCAAAAACAAGGTGATGAATAAATTTGTAAATGAATATCACAAAGGTAGAACACCACATCCATGTTTATCATGTAATCACAGCTTGAAATTTGATTCTTTGTTTAAAAAAGCTGATGAGCTTGGCGCAGAATATATAGCTACAGGACACCATGCAAAAATAACCTTAAATCAAGGGAAATATAATGTTGAAAAAGCTGAAGATAATAATAAAGATCAGTCCTATGTACTTTTTACATTACAGCAAGAAAAATTAAAAAGACTATTATTTCCTGTTGGACATTATTCAAAAGAAGACATAAGAGAAATTGCAAAAAAATATGAATTATCACATGCAGATAAACCTGACTCACAAGATATATGCTTTATTCCAAAAGGAAACTACCGGGATTTCCTTAAAGGTAAAATCAAACCTATCAAAGGTTATATGTATGATGAAGACGGAAATAAAATAAAAGAACATGAAGGAATCCATAATTTCACTATCGGGCAGAGAAAAGGAATAGAAATCGGTGGATTAAATAAAAAAGTTTATGTTAAGAGTATTAATAATAAAAATGGAGATGTTGTTATATCAGAAAACGAAAGTTTGTTTGAAAAAGAGCTCATAGCAGATCAAGTTAATTGGACGGATGGCTATGTTCCTAAAAATAACATTAAAATTAAAGCAAAGATAAGATATAACGCTATAGAAAAAGAAGCTACATTGAAACTTTTAGAAAATGATTTAATTTCTATAATTTTCGATTCCCCTGTTAGAGCTATTACACCAGGTCAACCTGTAGTTTTATACCAAGATTCTTAAGTACTTGGTGGAGGTATAATTAAAAGTTCTATTTCATCTAAAGAAATTACAAATGTCTAATTTAGATTTTGAAAATGAAATTTGGGATTTAAACTATAGTTATATTTGTGGATTAGATGAAGTAGGAAGAGGATGTCTAGCTGGACCTGTTTATTCAGGGGCTGTTGTATTAAAAAAAGATCAAAATACTAATGATGCATTATTTAAAAAAATAAACGATTCAAAAAAACTTACTGAAAATTCTAGAGAGTCCTTAGTTCAATATATTAAAGATATTTCTATAGATACTGCTATAGGAATATGTACCAATGAAGAAATTGATGATTTGGGAATACAATCTGCAGTTAAAACTTCAATGAATAGAGCAATAAACAACTTAAATGTTAGTCCAGATTATTTATTAGTTGATAGCTTGAAATTAGATAATAAAATTCCTCAAAAAAATATTATAAGAGGTGATCAAGCATCCAAGTCTATAGCTGCTGCATCAATAATTGCAAAGGTCGCTAGAGATAAATTTATGGTGCAAGACTTATCAGAAAAATTCCCTAATTATTATTTTAATAAAAATAAAGGTTATGGAACAAAAGTTCATATGGAAGCTATAAAAGAGTTTGGAATCACTAATTCACATAGAAAATCTTTTGAACCAATAAAAAGTATGCTAAAAGGTTAAATATGAAAAAAATAAAAGGAATATATGTAATTATTGATCCAGATTTTATTAATTCTGAAAACCCCATAGATATGACAAAAAAAGTCTTAGATGGTGGGGCTAAAATTATTCAACTTAGAAATAAAAATTATTCAGTAAATAAAACGATTGAATGGGGTAAACAAATTGTAAAACTTTGTAATGAATACGATGCTATTTCTATAATTAATGACAGAGTTGATATAGCACTTATTGCAGAGGCAGATGGTGTACATTTAGGTCAAAAAGACATATATCCTAATCTTGTTAAGAATATTACAAGTAAAAAACTAATTATTGGAAGCTCAAATGCTTTGATATCAGAAGTAGAAGAATCTGAGAGAAATGATACTGGATATATAGCAATCGGAAGTATATTCCCTACTTCTACGAAAAATGATACAAGGCCAGCTAGTTTACAACTATTAATTGATGCAAAAAAACTTTCACAGAAACCTATCGTAGCAATAGGAGGTATAAATCAACAAAATATTGAAAGTACTGTAGAAACTGGCGTTGATTCAATTTGTATTGCAACTGCAATAACTTTAGCTAAAGATCCTGAAAAAACTACTAAATCTTTATCAAAATACTTTAATAATTATTAGGGATAATATAAATTAGAAAAGTATAAATTTTTTTGAAATATGGAGGAAATTCATGTCCCAAGTTCTATTTGCTGTTTTAGCTGGTGCAGTGGCACTAATAACTGCTGGTTTATTATTTCTAAGAGTTCAGAGAAATAAGGTTGAAAATGATGCTATAAACGGTATCGGGGACCTAATTAAAGAAGGTGCAATGGCATTCCTAAAAAAGGAATATACAATTCTTTCAGGATTTGTATTAATTGTATTTGTAATTCTTATTGTATTTATTGACCTTGATGTATTTGGATTTGTAGGTGATACAAGTCCAGGAAACATAAATATGTCAATTTCATATCTAGTTGGAGCCATTGGTTCTGCACTTGCAGGATTTATAGGTATGTCAACTGCTGTTAGAGGAAATACTAGAACAGCTAATGCAGCTCAATCTAGCCTAAATAAAGCATTGAGCATTGCGTTTTCAACTGGAGCCGTAATGGGATTCACTGTTGTAGGAATTGGGTTAATTGGTGTTGGAGTTCTATATTTTTTATTTGAAAGCCCTACAGCCATTGCTGGTTTTGCTTTTGGAGCTAGTTCGATTGCTCTTTTTGCAAGAGTTGGTGGTGGGATTTTTACAAAAGCAGCTGATGTAGGAGCTGATCTTGTAGGAAAAGTTGAAGCTGGTCTTCCAGAGGATGATCCAAGAAATCCTGCGGTTATTGCAGATAACGTTGGAGATAATGTTGGAGATGTTGCTGGAATGGGTGCAGATCTTTTTGAGTCATATGCGGGATCAATAATAGCTACTATAGCATTAGGATTTGCAGCTACTCAAAGCATCACTAGTGATTTAGTTATTTTACCTCTTATAATAGCCAGTATTGGAATAATTGCTTATATTTTAGGAACATTCTTAATTAGAACTAAAGATGGAGCCACAATGAGTGACTTACTTTGGACTCTAAGATATGGGATTTTTGGAGCTGGTATATTGACACTTATTGGTAGTGGAGTTTATATTTACATGAATGATATTGATTTCAATTTATTTTGGGTAATTGTTGTTGGAATTGTTATTGGAATCGTAATTGGTACTGCAACAGAATACTTTACTTCTTATGAGTATGCACCTGTTAAATGGATTGCATCTCAATCTGAAACAGGTCATCCTTCCACAATAATTGCAGGAATAGCAGTTGGTTTATACTCAACCATTATTCCAACTATAGCGATAGTTGTAGGAATAATTCTCTCTTTTGTTCTAGCAGGTGGTACTGAAGCAAATCCTATAATTGGACTATATGGTATAGGTTTAGCAGCTGTTGGTATGTTATCCACTTTAGGAATTACATTAGCAACTGATGCTTATGGACCAGTTGCTGATAATGCAGGTGGAATTGCTGAGCAAGCTGGCTTAGATCCTAAAGTTAGAGAAAGAACTGATGCACTTGATGCTCTAGGTAATACAACTGCTGCCACAGGTAAAGGTTTTGCTATAGGATCAGCTGTACTAACAGCTTTAGCACTTATGTCTACATATGGAGCAAATATGCAAATAAGTTCTTTTAACTTGATGGATCCTAAAGTTCTTGTTGGCACAATTCTTGGAGGCTTATTGCCTTTCGTTTTTGCAGGACTTACAATGCAAGCTGTAGGAACTGCTGCTTCAGCAATGATAGATGAAGTAAGAAGACAATTTAAAGAAATTCCTGGATTAAAAGAAGGAAAAGAAGGAGTGAAACCTGATGCAGCTAAAGCTGTTGAGATTTCTACAACAGGATCACTAAAAGCTATGATTATACCGGGATTGCTTGCTGTTGTTGCTCCAATAGTTGTTGGATTAGTTCCTTTCCTAGGACCTGAAGCATTAGGTGGTCTTTTAGCAGGATCAATTGTTTCTGGATTTTTATTAGCTATTTTTATGGCTAACTCTGGAGGAGCATGGGATAACGCGAAAAAATATATTGAATTAGGTAATCACGGAGGTAAAGGTTCTGACGCACATGCTGCGGCAGTGACTGGTGATACAGTTGGAGATCCTTTTAAGGATACTTCTGGACCAGCAATAAATATCTTAATGAAACTTATGGCTATAGTTTCTATAATATTTGGACCTTTATTCCTAAG
>JAACCT010000039.1 GCA_009937255.1 Dehalococcoidales bacterium | reverse complement strand
ATTTTCTGAATTTTCTAAATTTTCAAATGTTTTAGTGCCATAATAAACAGCAATTGAATATATTTTTGGTTTCATACTAACAACAGAAACATATGTGCAGATATTCATGTTTAGCTTACCATCTTTATCTAAAGTCTGTAAACTATAAATTGGTAAGTTAATAATGTTCCAAGGCCTTCTCATATTTTTGCTAAATATCTTTGTTAAAAAAACTAAATTTGTAAAGTGAAAAAAATACTACTTTTTTTAATTCTTTTAAACCAATTAATTATTGCTCAAAATTCTAAAATAAATTCTGATTTCGCAAGAACAACTATAACAATCAAAAATGAATTCAACATTCCTTATCCAAACACAAGAATATTAATTAAGGGATCTACAAAAAATTATACATTTATCTCTGATTTAAAAGGAAATGGAATTATTGATTTAGAAAAAGGGGAAGAATTTAGAGTTTCTTGTTTTGTTAATGGTGAAGAATTCAAATTTGATGAAGTAATTTACATAGAAAAAAACAAGAATATCATTTCTGCTAATATAGATTTACAATTTGACTTTTATAAATCAATTTTTGAAATAAAAAATCTTAACTTTAAAACAGCAAAATATAATATTGAAGAAAAATATTTTCAAGAGTTAGATAATTTAAAATCACTTTTAGTTAATGAAATTGAAATAAGAATTGAAATTGCAGGACATACTGATAACAATGGAAGTGAACTAGCAAATCAATTATTATCTGAAAATAGAGCAAAAAGTGTAAAATCTTATCTTGTAAAAAATGGTATTGAGGAATCTAGAATAAAATGTGTTGGATACGGTGAAAAACAACCAATAGCGAATAACTCTACAAAAGAAGGAAGAAAAAAAAATAGAAGAATAGAAATAAGAATTTTAAAATAAGATGAAAAAATATATCTCAAAATTTATATTATCATTAGTTAGTATACCATTAATTTCATTTGGGCAACAACTAAATTTAGACAACAGTTTAACAATAAGTAGTGGTGCTGATGGTTTTGGAAGACCACGAATAGCTATAACAGATAATGGTCCAATAATCATTTGGAGAAAAGATAGTACTCCTAAAAAAATAAGGGCATCAAAATGGAACGGCACTAACTTTAGTCCTCCTTATGACATTTGCTCTGATGATGTACTGCCATCTTCATGGGATGGACCTGAACTTGCTGCAAAAGGTGATACTGTCTACGTTGTATTTACTTCTACTGCAACAACACAGAGTTCAATAATGTTAATCAAATCATTTGATGGTGGTATTTCATTTTCTGATACAATTAGAGTTTCTGAAAATGATCCTTCTCATAAATTTAGAATGGGAAATATTAGAATTGATAAAGATGGAAATCCAGTAGTAAATTATATGCAATATTTACTTAATTGGGGAGAACCAAAGCAAATGGTTAATCGATCTATTGATTATGGAAATTCTTTTTTAGGAAGTGTTAATGCAAGTGCTAATGCTCCTGGCGAACCGTGTGATTGCTGTAAGGCTTCATTAGTACTAGACAATAATGACATCTATCTACTTTTTAGAAATAACAATTTAAATCAACGAAACAGTTATATTTCTAAATCAAGCGATGGGGGTTTAAATTTTAATTTAGTACAGAATTTAGATGATTTTGATTGGATGCTTAGTGGTTGTCCAGCTACAGGGCCATCAGGAATACTAAATGGAGATTCTTTACTAATTGTAAGAAGGAGCGGTGCTACTGGAAATGATGAAATTGTCTATAATAATATTTATAAATCTGACCTTAACTATTCATACACAAGAAATATAGATCCGATTATTGGTAAAATTCAAGATTATCCAGAAGTAGCAGGTAAAGGGGATACTCTTATTATTGTATGGCAAGATAATAGAGATAATATTCCTGATTGTTTTTTAAGCTATTCAACATCTGGAGTAGAAGGTTTAAGCTTAGGAATTAAATTTAGTGACACAACTATATTTGCTCCTAAATTAAACCCTGATGTAATTTATAAAAATAATTTAGTTCATATTGTTTACAATCACAATGGATTAAATAGTGTTGAGTATGTTAAAGGAATTTTTGGACAAATCTCTTCTATTGAAGAAATTAAAAAGGATAAAATTTCTGATATAAATTATGATATTCTAGGAAGAAAAAGTAAAAATCCATTCAATAAAATTATT
>JAACCT010000038.1 GCA_009937255.1 Dehalococcoidales bacterium | reverse complement strand
TTTTTTTCTACATCTTTGGTGAAGTCATTTTTAAAATTCCAAAACACCTTAAAGCTTGGCTTTCCAGTTGGATTATCTTGAGAAAATCCTTTAATTGAAAACACTATAAATAGTAATAATAATATTCTTTTCATTTTAAGTATTATTTTATAATGCAATATTAAAGGGTTATTTATTGTCTAATGTTAAGAAATTGTTATGTTATCCAATTGTTATTCCAATGTTAACAAATATTTATAATACGAAATCTTTATCTTTTTACTCAGTTGGGTAAAGGTTTTGACATTATTTTATATTTATTAGGTATAGAGATCAGATAAATTAACATTAATTGGATTACAATTTAGTAACCTAATGTTAACATTTTCAAGTGATATTAATTATAGTTTTATAAATAAAAAAAATTAAAAATATTGCTGTCTTATTATTGATTACTCTATCTCTAAGTTGTAATCCACTAATTAATATTTCAACACAGGGGCTTACATATGATGGAACAAACGTGTATTATAACGGAGAACTATGTGCAAAATTTTCGGCTGTAGAATTAGCTTATGATAACAGATAAATAGTTAGGGAGGTGACTTTTTTAATTGTTAGCCCAAAGTTTAATGATCAAGCATTATCTATTCTAAAATTAGTTACCTCAAAAAATCCAAAAATTGAGGTAGAAGTGCAGTTAAATAGCGAAGAAAAGAGTTATTAGTTATAATCTTTGATACTATTATTTTATTTAAAAATTGTTAAAGTTTAATACTATAGCCAATTGAAAATGTTATTCCTTCATCTCTAAAGGAAAACACTTTATCGTCAGCTCTAAAAGATTCATAAACACTTTGTTTTTTTGAGTCTAGTATATTTTCAATTTTTACAGTGATTATTTTGTTTTGATTTTCACCTAAGGATTTAGATAGATTTAAATTTAGGCTTTCAAAAGGTTGAGTGTAGACGTCTGGAGCAAAACCTGTTCCAACAACCTCTAAAGTTTTACCTTGTATATTGAAAAATAGTCCAGCATTTAAACCATTTTCATTTTTATAATCTAAACTTGAATTTATTAAATATGGAGATTGACCTTGTAATCTTCTGTAATTTCCTAAAGTTTCACCCTCTCTTAATCCCTTGGTTCTAAGACTAAGTTCACTTTCTCCAAACTTTTGTCTGGATTCAATAATAGATGCATTAAGGTTTACGCCTAAAGAATTACTAAGTTGTTTTCTTATTTCAAATTCTAATCCATACACTTTTGCATTACCTAAATTTTTTGGCTGAAAGTTTTCTGTAGATGATTCATAATAGGTTAATTCAATAGGGTCTTTAAAAGATTTATAAAAACTGCTAACAGCAAATAATTGACTTTGATCTCCAAATATTTCAAATCTTAAATCAATATTATCAATATAACTAGGCTTAAGATTTATATTACCATTGAAAGTCATGTTAGATAATGGATCGTAAATTTCCGCTATTGAAACTTCTTTGAAAGACGGCCTAGCAGTAGTTTTCGAATAAGATAATCTTAAATTTGAATTTTCTTTCAAAGAATAAATGAAATTTGTCGAAGGGAAAAAGTCTAATTTATCAATTACCTTTTCATCCGTATATTTAATTGTTCCTCCGCTATTTTCTCCAGTATATTTTTGTATAAAATTTTCAACTCTAAGCCCAATAACAGATTTAATTTTATCATTAATTTTGAATTCTAAAGATGAGTAGCCTGAAATATTAACTTGATTTGAATCATAATTTTTGCCTCTCTCAACACCTCCATTTGTAAATAGTGCAATATGATTTCCAACTGTGTTAGTTGGAGTCCAAGTATATTCGGGTTTAAATAAATTATCTGGGTTACCGTTATCAATAACACCAAGATTTGTTGGAACATTTATCCTAAAACTGTAAATATCATATTCTCTTTCTTTAAAAGAGTTAAATGCCCCAAATTTTAATTTAGCATCTCTATCAAATAATTTTAGCTTTTTTTGTAGATCAATTTTACTTACAATATTTATTTCATCTAAATTTCTCCATATTCTACTGGGTTTACCATTTAAAGGAACTACATATTTTCCTTCATCTGTAATTTCAAATGAGGTCGTTCTTACATCTTTATCTTGTATTGATGATTTAGTTGGAGAAACTTTCCAATCTAATCTCCAATCACTTTCTGTTTTAAAGGTATGCGTTCCTGAAATTAAAATGTTAGAAATTGCTCGTTGAGTATAATCAATGTTATGTTTGAGTAGATTTTTAGAGTCATTTAAGTTAATTGTTTGGTCAAATATACCTGCACTTGATTCTCCATTTTGAATATGAAGAATATTAAACTTATACTTGGATAAATCTGTTTTATAAGAAATTCCTGTCATCGCACTTAATATAATAGAGTTTTCACCCAAAGGGCCATTTTGAATTCTATTTTCATAAAGATTAAAGATTTTTTTGTCAGCTTCTTTATAGTAAGTATTATTTTCAGAGTTTTCGTAAAAATCGGTTGTATTTTTGTAGCTCAGAGACCCAAAAAAACCAAGTCTATTATCATTATTTAATAAAATCTGATTTCCACCTGAAAAACTAAAGCTATAATCTCCAAGACTTGTTTTCTTTAGAGCTGCCATATTTGGGTTAAATTTTCTAGTTACTTGAGTAATTTTAGGACTATTAATTCCTTCCAAAACAGTGTATCCTTGATAAGGATCTACTGGAATGGACCTTAATCCATCATCAAAACCTAAAAAATCTGTTTTACTAGATCTAGATGTTAGGTAATTGCTATTGTAGTGCATTTTTGAATTATAAGCTGTACTGAACGATATTGAATACTTTTTGGTATTTGGAAACTCCTTTGTAACTAAATCAACAATTCCACCTGTAAAATCAGCTGGCATTTCAGCTGAGGCAGATTTAATTACAATAACATTATCTAAAATGTTTGTTGGAAAAATATCCATTTGTATAGTGTTTCTATCTGGATCTAATCCCGGAATATCAACTCCGTTTAGAATAGACTTTGTGTATCTGTCTCCTAAGCCACGAACATAAACGTATTTTCCACCTTGAACTGAAACACCAGGAACAGATTTTACAGCTGATGCAATATTTGAAGCTCCTGAAGATTTAATTCTTTGAGAAGATAATCCATCAACAAGACTAATCGATTTTTTTTGAAATTCAAGAACTGATTTTTCGGTATTTATACTTGCACTCACACTAACCACAACTTCATCAAGTCCTTGTGCTAATGTATTCATAGTAACATTTACAATTGTAGGTTCTTCAGAATTTATAACGACATCTTGAACCTCAACAGTTTCATATCCTATAAAAGAAAAAATTATAGTGTAAACTCCTTCACTTAAAACAAGTTCATAGTTGCCATCAAAATCTGATGTTGTTCCAGTACCTGTCTCTTTAACAATAATATTTGCAAAAGGAACAGGATCTTGAAAATCGTTATCAATTAAATTTCCTCTGACAATTCCTGTTTCCGCTTGTAAGCTAAATGAGAAAATAAACGTGATTAAAGTAAAAAATATTTTTTTTTTCATTGTATAGATGTGTAATTTTTTTTGCAAATATCAGCCTACGTGCAGGATCTAATGTTAAGTCAACGTTAAATAAAAAAGGCTTGATTTATTTAAATCAAGCCTTTTTTAAAATTAAAACAAAATTATTTGTAACTATTCTCTTATAGCTTCTTTATAATTTGCAAAAGTCCAAGAGAAAGCAGATCTGTCAGCACCAACAGAACTAGTTTCTTTTGTCACCCCTTTTCCAAATGTTTCACCATCTAAGTTTTTTGCATCTTCAAACATTGCATTTGGAGTATCTGATTTATCGTTAAATAAATCTCCACCTGTTAGGCTTGATCCATCTGGAATTACAATTTCAATATTTGAAAAAGTTAACGTTCCTGCTTCAAAAGAAGCACTGTCAGCCTCAGCATCAAGTTCAAAATCTTTTCCTGCCTGAAATCCATAAGCATATAAGTTATTAATAGAACCTAAGGCTCCTTTTCTAAAATCTGCATACTCTCCATTAGCAGCAGAACTATCTCCTATTAAGGTAATATTTTCAAGCTTAAAGCTGTCTTCCATAGATCCTTCTGGTCCGTCAATTTCAAGTCCATGGTCAGAAGTTGAATTTGCAATAACAATAGCATTGCTAATTGTCCCAGCGTAAGACTGATCAATGTCTAAACCGTCATCACCTTGCCCCCAAACTAATAGGTTAGAAGCATTAACTGTTCCTCCAAAAAATTCTATACCATCATCTTGGTTTCCTATAACTTCTACATTTGTGATTGTAGTTCCAGTACCAACTCCACCTAATGTAAGACCATTTATTTCATTGTCTTCTCCAATTGACGTTCCACCATGTCGTATTGATACGTAATTGATTATTCCTGAATTATCAGCTGGATCACTTCCACCATACAATCCATTAGTCTCTTCAGCTGGAATTCCCTCAATTTGAAACTCAGTAACATCATTTTTAAATGAACCTGGTGCTTTACCTAAAACAAGTAACCCTCCCCATAATCCAACATTAGAGGCATCAAGGTTTGTTCCGTTTTTTTGACCAAGAGCAATATCATCTGCAACAGATGTCATAATAATAGGTTTATCTGCAGTACCCTGAGCATCTATTTTACCTCCTCTAGCAATACAAATAAAAGAAGAATTAGTTCCTGTACCTCCTTCTGCTTTGATAATAGTTCCAGCAGGAATGGTTAATGTAGCCCCATCAGCAATGAACACTCTTCCTTTTAATGTCCAAATCTTATCAGCACTCAAAGTTTTGTCTTTAGTGTATGTTCCACCTAACGTAAAACTGCCGTTAACATTTATAGTAGCCGTAGCTGTATTACTATCAGCAATTCCATCGTTAGCTTTATAAGTGAAGGTATCAGTACCATCTGCATTTTCATTTGGAGTGTATGTTGCAATTTTACCAGAAATTGTAATAGTTCCAATGGTAGGTTGAGTTACAATGGAAAATGTTAAAGGATCATAATCAGCATCAGTAGCAACTAATTCCATTTCTACTGCTGCACCTGCTTCAGATGTAGCAGACAGATTAACAGCAACTGGAATAGAATTAATATCTTCCACGTTGTCATCGTTGTTAGAACAAGAAACAACAAAAAGAGTAATCAAGATTAAATTGAAAGTTTTAAATTTTAATAGGTTGTTCATTTTTTTAGTATTTTTTAAATTATTTATGTCACAAATAACATAATATTAGATAACCTTAACGTTAATGATAGGTTATGAATAAGTAATCAAAAGATTAAATTAATGTTATGCACTATTTTTATTTTTATTTTAAAGGATTCAGTAAATTGCGTTAATGAATTGGGAACAATTACTTTCTTTAAAAAGACAAGGAGATACATTAAAAAGATTAAGACTTGAACAAGATGAAACTCGAAT
>JAACCT010000037.1 GCA_009937255.1 Dehalococcoidales bacterium | reverse complement strand
TGAAAAAGCTATTCCTGAAAAAGAACCTGGCAAAAATCTGTCTGGTCAAGTAAAAGCATTAATGCCAGGCAAGATACTAAAAGTATTAGTAAATATTGGTGACTCAGTGGCTGTAGGAACACCTTTACTTATTATAGAGTCAATGAAAATGGAAAATACTATTTCTTCAGATAAAACAGGAAAAGTTATGGATATACATATTAAAGTTGATGATAGTGTTCAATATGATCAACTAATGATTTATATAGAATAAAGTGATCTAGTGAAAGTAATTTTATGATTGAATATATAGAGCCACTATTTGAAGGATTTAAAGATCTTTTTAGTAATCCTGGTATGGTGATAATGTGGGTAATAGCTGGGCTATTGTATTATTTTGGTATTTATAAAAAGAAAGAGCCTTTACTTTTAGTTCCTATATCTACAGGGATTTTGTTAGCTAATTTACCTATGGGTGAACTTGTAAGAATTGGTGGCAATGGAGAGCCTGATGGATTTCTAAGGATTTTTCAAAATATAGGAATGGCAAATGATGTACTACCATTATTGATTTTTCTTGGTATGGGAGCATTAACTGATTTTGAACCAGTTCTTTCTAATCCAAAAACTCTTCTCTTAGGAGCTGCAGCTCAAGTGGGGGTTTTTGCAGCTTTGTTAGGAGCTTTACTTATAAGTATGACTCCTTTTTTTGATTTTGGATTATTAGAAGCTTCATCTATTGGAATTATAGGCGGGGCAGATGGTCCTACAACAATTTTTATATCTACTCGAATGAGAGAAATAGGTCAAAGTATTTCAACATACGAAATGAGTGATATAGTTGGTGCTACTGCTGTTGCTGCATATTCATACATGGCACTAGTTCCTATAATTCAGCCTCCAATTATAAGGTTTTTTACATCACAGAGTGAGAGAAGAATAAGAATGGATTATTCTGAAAAAAAAATTTCTAAAAGAACCAAAATTATATTTCCTATTATTACAATAATAATTATTAGTATTTTAGTACCTGATGCTTCTCCATTAATATCAGTTATGATGTTTGGTAATTTGTTACGTGAATCAGGTGTCGTAGATAGATTAGCCAAGACTGCTCAAAATGAACTAATGAATATAGTTATAATTCTTTTAGGATTATCCGTTGGTGCAACAATGCCTGCCAATGTATTTTTAAAGATCGAGACAATTTCTATTTTTATTTTAGGTTTATTATCATTTATATTTGCCACAATTTCTGGAATCCTATTAGCAAAACTGATGAATGTCTTTCTCAAGAAACCTATTAATCCTATGATAGGTGCTGCAGGCGTATCTGCTGTTCCTATGGCAGCAAGGGTAGTCCAAAATGAAGCAGCTAAAGAAGATCCTAATAACTTTTTACTTATGCATGCAATGGGACCTAATGTGGCTGGAGTTATAGGTACAGCAACAGTCGCAGGTGTTTTATTAGCAGTAGTGC
This sequence comes from Dehalococcoidales bacterium, assembly GCA_009937255.1. GTDB lineage: Bacteria > Chloroflexota > Dehalococcoidia > Lucifugimonadales > Lucifugimonadaceae > TMED-70. The sequence goes on along the minus strand of JAACCT010000037.1, from coordinate 64,679 downwards.
CTAAATTAGTAAGTTAATAGTTATGGAACTTTCAATTTACATGTATTTTATTTTGTTGATTCTTTGTTTATTAATAGGTTTTTTTGGAGGTTTATTGGGGATTGCTTTAGGAGCAGTAAGGCTTCCTATTATAATATTTTTAGGAGTAGAGCCAATTATTGCTGCTTCAACTACTCTTTTAGCTGTTATATTCGGATCATTTGCTGGGTTAATTCCAGCTATTAAGCAAAAAAGAGTACCTATAAAATCTTCTTTAAATATAGCCTTACCATCAATGATAGCAGCTTTTTTAGGTGGATATTTTGCAGTTAGAATACCAGAATTTTTTCTTATTATTATCATAACTTTCTGTCTGATAATTTCAGGTTTTGTTATGATTTTTTATAAAGTAGAAACCAATGAAGATATAGATAAAAGTAAAAGTAGAGTTAAGGAATTTTTTGTAAGTATAATAATTTCTTATTTTGGAGGTATAGTTGGGTTAGCGTTAGGTGTACTTAGAGTTCCTGCTTTTGTATATTTTCTTAAAATGAATATTAAAACTGCTGGAGGAATTAATCTTTTTCTATCAGTTTCAGTAGGAATATCTGCTTATTTGGGACATTCTTTTTCAGGAAAATTTGATTATATGTTAGTTATTTGTGTAGTTTTTCCTACAGTTATAGGTATGTATTTTGGATCTAAATTCGTAAGGATTGCAAATCAAGATCAACTCAGAAGATTGCTAGGTATAATTTTATTGATTTTATCGATTTTTATTTTGGTAAGATTTCTATAGATGAATTTTTATAACTCATCTATAGAAATATAAATATAATTATTTTTTAGTTTCCCAAAAAATTTCTCCAATTTCTTCTAAGGCAGCTTTGAATTCTTTTGCTTTATCTAAATCTACATTTACTTTAACGTATGAACCAAGCTTACATGCATTCCAAACTTTTTCATGTAGATCAGGATATTTTTCTAAATGTTCAGGTTTGAAGTAATCTGTCCAAATAACTAAAATATCATCTTTGGCTTTCTTAGCATGTTCTTCTTTCGCATTTACAAAACGTGCCATAGAATTACCTAGTGATGCGGAAGGGCCTTCTGAATAATCTAATCCTTCAATTAATTCTGTCATCCTTATAACTGTTTGAGCAGCTTGAAGAGCATCGTGAGGATCGTATATTCCACACGGTATATCACAATGACAAGACACTTCTGTTACAGGTAAAATTTTATCTAATAATTTAGCTAACATTTTTTCTCCTTGTTATTTTTTTTTCTAAACTTATAAAATATATAATATGCTAAATTTAAAAAAATTAATGTCAACTTTTGTTAAGAATTCTTTAAATATATTTTTTTTTAATAAAAAATATATGAAAATAAGAATTTCTGGTGAAAGTATGCATCCAAATTTTTTAGAGGGTGAAACTTATATACTAAAGAAGACTAAAAGTATTAATTTTTTTAATAGATTTGAGCCTATTATATATTTTTGTAAGATTCATAATAAATTACATTTGAAAAGACTTTTAGCTTTTTCTAATGAAAAACTTGAAATAAGAAAAGGTAAGTTATATATAGACAATCGATTTATTAATTATCATAAATTTGGATCTGTAACTTTCAATATTTTAGTTTGTGACAATTCTTTTTTTACTTTTTCTGATAACTTTATGACGCGTGGAAAAAACTGTGATTCATTTTCAGTAGGTTCTTTGAACAATGACGTAATAGTAGGAAGAATACTTGATTAAAATTTATTCTTAACTAAATTTATTCCTGATATAGCTGCGCTTTCTAAGGTATTGGGTAAATCAGTGATAGTCCAATCACCGATAAAATGTATTTTTTTACTTGTATTTAATTTTATTGAACTTATATTTTGAGTAGCCTTAGGAGATCTTATTACTTTGCTTTTTATTAATTTTGTTTTTTTATTAATCTGCATTTCATTTCTTAATTTATTTTCAAAAATTTTTATTAATTTTTCATTATTAACTTTTAATAATTTCTCAGCGTCACTTAAAGAAATTACTATTTTTTGATTTTTATTATTTCTTATATTTTCAGAAAAAACCCACTGTAAATCAGAGTTTGTAAAAGCAATAAAATCATCAGTCATAATTTTCCGATCAAACCAAAAATAAATATTAATGATTGAAGACTGTATATATTTAAATTCTGTTATTTTATTTTTGGTGATTTTAAAAGCATTTTCTAAATTAGTGGCAATAATTAAGTTTTTTGATTTATATTCTTTACTATTACCTATTAGTATAATTTCGTTATTTTCCTCTTTTATGTGATTTATATTTTCACCTAAAAATATTTTAGAATTAGATTTTTTTAAAAAATTTAAAAATTCTTTTTGTATTAATTTTGTGAATGGTTCTTTCCAATAACATATAGAAATACTTTTTTTAGGTTTAAAAATCATGGTTTCAAATAGGTTAGTGAAATGTAAAATCGAAATTTTTTCTAAATCTTGATTAAAAGCTGGTTTGCAAATAATACTCCAAAATTTATTGATAGTTTCATTATTTTGATTATTTTCAAATAACCAATTTATTACTTTCTGGTCTTTATTTTCTTGTTTAAATGAACGTAATTTAATTAATCCATAAATTACCCTTAATCTATTAATGAGGCTAAGGTTTTTATAATTTAATATTGCAAATATAATTGAAAAAGGGAAGAATCTAAAATTTGATTGAATATAATATTTTCTTTTATTCTCAATAATGGGAATTTTGAGATTTTGGTTAATTTTGATTCTATCCATGACTTTTAATTTTTTTAAAATATAAATAAAATTTTTATAACTATCTAAAAAAATATGTTGTCCTATATCTATAACTCCGTCATTACTACTTATTGAACCAGCTCTTCCACCTAAGTTTTTTTTTGATTCAAAGATTTCTACTGTGTAACCTTTTTCGATAAGTGAAATTGCAGATGCCATACCTGCAATTCCTCCTCCTATTATTGATACTTTTTTCTTAATCATTACTTTTTTAAAAAAATAGATTTAATTACTGATAATGTTATTATCAATAACTTTTCAAGTTTATTAGTTTTTGGTTTTTTACTTAATATATTTAATCCGTTCTTCTCAATTTTATTTAATACCTTTTCTCCAGATGATAAAAATATTTGAATAATTATTTTGTCTTTTAGGCTTAATAGCTGAGTCAATTCTTTTCCTTTTAAATATAACTCTCTATTCAATTTAATCATTTCTTTGAGGATTTTTTTTAATCCATCAGTACTTTTATGGTCAAATTCATGACTTACATTAAAAATTTCATCTGTTAGACCATGTTTCTTTATCAAATCCTGAGGTACATAACATCTGTCTATTTTTTTATCTTCAACTAAATCTTGTAAAAAATTTGTTATTTGTAATCCAGAACATATTTCGTTTGATAATAAAATTAAGCTTTTATTTTGGTATCCCATTATGTGCAGCACTATTTCTCCTACTGGATTTGCTGAATACGAACAATAATTTAGTAAATCATTAAAAGTGTTGTACTTTTTTATTTTTTGATCCATTATGTTTGCTTGTATTAGACGATTGAATGTATTAAATTCTAAATTATGATTTGTAATTGTATTTTGTAAAGCTATAAATACTGGAAGGGAAGCTTTTTTTTCAAAAGCTTTTTTTAATTCTTTTTGCCAAATTTTCAATTCCTCTAACCTGTTTCCACTAGAATTATCACCTATATAGTCTACTCCTCGTGAAAAAGCATATATTGCTGCATAATCATCCATTGATGTTTTACTTAGAAAAAATAAAAATATTGGGAAATTTTCATAATTTTTATTTATTATTTTGTAGCATATCTTTATAGATTCTTTTAAAGAATCTTTTTTATTCATCTTATTTTTCTGAAATAAAAGATTATGCATATTAATTAATTTCTGATAGTTTATTGATTATTTTTTTTTCATAGATTTCTGACAAAGGTTTTTTCAAATAAAATTTAGTAAAAAATTTTGAGTAAAAATAATCTATATTTTTTTTTAGGAGATTGTTTTTTTTATTATTTGATATTTGATATTTATTATTAATTAATCTAATAAAAGTAAATTTATGACTAATATTTATTTCATTAATTATTTTGAGTATTTCTGCTGAATTATTATCAATGAAACTAACCTTGATATTTTTATAAATCCATTCGATAGCTTTTTCTCTTTTATTTATCTTTTCTGTATGTTCAAGTTGTGCACTTGAAGCTATTTCATGTGCGATACAGTTTTCTTCTAATAAATTACAGATTTTAAGATTTAATTTTTGAGAAGTTTCTAACCATCTATCTGGCCTAGGAATACTCCAATCAACTGGCTTAGAATTAATCATAATTGATTCTTTACCAACCATAAGGATATTGTTATTTATATATTTATTTGTTTGAAACCCAAAATCTATTGATATTATATTTTTAGGATTATTTTCAATAATAAGTTTTTTTAATTCTTTAAAATCTTGGTTGTCTTTTAGTTTGTAAAAAATTGCTTCTTTGGTGTTTTCAAAATTTCTAAAACTCTTATTTAAGATAATTAAGTTCATTTATTTGTCTCGATACATCAAAAAATAATTAATTTTTTTGAAAATATTTTTATGTATTGTATCTATTTCTAAATTCTCAATAGTTTTTTCACATTCCTTATAAATATTTTGCAATTTTTTTTCGCAAAATTGTTGTATAGAATATTTTTTCATATAAGTTAAAATTTCTTCTTTCGATTTATCATCTAAAATTTCAGAACTAAAAATCATTTTTATGTTTTTATTATCTATCATATTAGAAGATTCAATTAATTTTAGAATTGGTAAAGATTTTTTCTTTTTTATGATATCGCTTCCTACTGGTTTGCCCAGATTATGATCTCCCCATATACCTAAGTAATCATCTTTTATTTGAAACATATGCCCAAATAGTTTTCCTATTTTAGAAAAATTAAGTAAGTTTTCTTTTGTGGTATTTTCAATATTTGCACCAATAATTGCTGATGCTTCTATTAGTGCTCCTGTTTTTTTTTCAATCATACTGGTGTAATTATCTACAGAAATATTAAAATTTGACTCAAATGATATGTCTAAATATTGCCCCTCGATTACAGCCAAGCATATTTTGTTTATTAGTTTCCTAAAATAAATTTTTTTGTTATTGTATTTTTTTTCAATCAAATCTAGAGATTTACTTGCTAATGCATGCATTGAAGAACCAGAAATAATTCCTATTTCTTCACCCCAAATTTTCCAAACAGTTTTTCTATTTCTTCTTATTTCATCTTTATCTTCAATATCATCATGAATAAGTGAAAAATTATGGAAAAGTTCAATTGACATAGCTAGTGGCAAGACATTTTTACTATCCCCTCCTAATGATTCGTTAATTAGCATCATTAATGAAGGTCTGAATGATTTACCAGAAACATCCGTTTCTTTACCCTTTTCATCTATCCACCCAAGAAAATATTTATGTGTTTGATAAAGCTCATTATTCAAATCTTTGTAAAATAATTTAGTATAAGTATTTAGCTGATGCTGGTAGCTTTCAAAAATTTTAGGTAATTCTGCTTTTATCATTAAAAAAAAGTTTTTGGTTGTGAATTTAAATTATATAACCCAATCCTTATATATAACAATAGTACTAATTCAGCATATAAACCAATTATTATCTTATAATTAAGTTATAAGGTAATATTAATTATTATTTATACATTATTTCAATAATATGTTATAATAAAATTAACACATGTAAGGATAATAATAATTAGTTTTTCTAGAGATGAACCAGTATATGCAATTGGAATTGTTTCTAAAATGGTTGGATTGCATCAACAAACACTTAGGAACTACGAAAGATGGAATTTAATTGTTCCTTATCGTTCTCCTGGTGGGACTAGATACTATTCTGTCATCGATATAGAAAAAATTGAAAAGGTTAAAGACTGGATTGATAAATTTGGAATAAATAGAGCTGGTATTGAAATAATTACAGAATTAATGAAAGAAATACTTGAGCTAGAAAATAAAAATAATTTTCTAGAATCTGAGTTATTGCGATATAAAAGTAGAGGATATATGAAAGAATTACCTGAAAGAAATGGAGATATGTATGATTACATCTGAATTATGGCTTGAAGGAACAATGGATGATAATTTGAATGATGCATATCAAGTAGGTAAACATTACGTTGATCAAGTTTACAAAAGTCATTATTATACATTGGATCACTTAATGTTGGCTCTTTTAGATAATAAAAGGGCAGTTGAAGTTTTGTTAACTGCTTTAGATGCTCCAGAGCAGAGAAAAAAGAAATTTTTAGTTTCTTACAAATCTAAAATTAGCCAAAAAATAAAATCCATGGGTAAATATGATTCTCTAGATTTTGTTCCAGATTTTATGAAACCAGTTTATGATTTTGCCTTAAAACAAGCAGAATATAATCATATTCAAGAAATTTCAGTAGATTTAGTGTTAATGGGAATTATCCAAGTGGTAAAAAATTATCCATATGAGATGCCTTTTGAAACACAAAATCTTATTATTGGTTCAAGGCTCACATTAGGTAATTTAGCTGCTGCTATAAATGTAGTGAATTCTCATAAAACGACTATTGATGATAATCAACAAATATCTGGAAAAGATACAAAAAATAATAATGCTATAAAAGACAAAATTGAACCAAAATCTAAAAATAGATATGAAAATCTGGAAAAATTTTCTATAGACCTTACTGAATTAGCAAAAGAGAATCTTATAGATCCTATTATAGGTAGAGAATCAGAAATCAAAAGAGTCCAACAAATACTTTCTAGGAGAACTAAAAATAATCCTGTCGTAATTGGTGATGCTGGAGTTGGGAAAACAGCTATTGCAGAAGGTTTGGCTCTAAATATAGTTGGTGGAAATGTTCCTGAGTCTATGAAAGATAAAAGATTGTTATCACTTCAATTAGGGCAATTATTAGCAGGCACTGGAGTAAGAGGAGAGTTTGAGGAAAGATTACAATCTATTTTAAAAGAAATGGAAGAGGCTAAAGGCGAAATTATTCTTTTCATTGATGAAATACATACGGTTGTGGGTGCAGGTTCAGGAGGTGGAGCATTAGATGCTTCAAATATGATGAAACCTGCTTTAGCTAGAGGTAAACTGCAAACAATTGGAGCTACTACTCCAGATGAATATAGGAAATATATTGAATCAGATCAAGCTTTAGAAAGAAGATTTTCTCCTGTAATTATAAAAGAACCTAATATTGATGATTCCATAAGTATGCTTGAAGGATTAAGGTCTAAATATGAAAATCATCATGGTTTGAAAATTTCAGATAATGCAATTAAATCTTCAGTAATTCTTTCTGATAGATATATTAAAAATAGATTTTTACCTGATAAAGCTATCGACCTGATGGATGAAGCTTTATCACGAGCTAATATAGACAATCCAACTATTCCTAGTCAAATTTTAGAATATGATGAAGAAATTGAAAAATATCAAGAAGAAGAAGATTTTCTTTTTTCTCAAAATAATGATGTCGAAGCAGATGATATTCGAGAAAAAAGGATATTGCTACTAGAAAAAAGAAAAAAAGAATTCGAAAAATGGAAATTTAATAATAAACTTATCGAAATCGTAGAACCTGATCATATTGCAAAAATTGTTGCTGATAAAACAGGTATTCCTGTTGATAATTTAATTGAAAAAGAAGCTAATAAACTTTTAAAACTAGAAAAAAGATTGCATGAAAGAATCATTGGTCAATCTCAAGCAGTAGAAAGTGTTGCTAATGCAATAAGAAGAAGTAGAGCAGGTTTACAAGATCCTACTAAACCTATTGGTTCATTTATATTTTTAGGTCCAACAGGTGTAGGAAAAACTGAACTAGCAAAATCACTAGCAGAGTTTTTATTTGATAATGAAAATAATATGATTAGAGTTGATATGTCTGAATATAAAGAAAGTTACTCTATGGCTAGACTTATAGGAGCTCCTCCTGGCTATGTAGGTTATGATGATGCTGGTCAATTAACAGAAGCTGTTAGAAGAAATCCTTATAGTGTAATTTTATTAGATGAAGTTGAAAAAGCTCATCAAGATATTTTTAATATTTTACTTCAAGTATTAGATGACGGTAGATTAACCGACGGTCAAGGAAGAACTATAGATTTTACTAATACTGTAATCATTATGACATCAAATTTAGGTAGCAATATAGTTGGAAAAGAAGCTTTAGGGTTTGTGAAAAAATCAGTAAACTCATCAAATGAAATTAAAAATGAAGTACAAGATTCTTTAAAAGCTTATTTTAGGCCAGAATTTTTAAATAGAATTGATGAAATTATAATTTTTGACTCTTTAACTAAAGAGGATTTAATTAAAATAGTAGATAAAGTTTTTGATGAATTGACACATAAATTACTTAAAATGAACATAAATCTTCAAACTGGTAAGAAAGTTAAAGAATGGATTTCAGATAGAGGTTTTGATAAATTTTATGGTGCAAGACCTTTAAAAAGATTATTACAAAAAGAAGTAGAAAATAAAATATCAAAAATGATTATCGCTAAAGAAGTTAAAGAAGGCAATACTTTATCACTTAGATTAAAAGATGATGAAATAATAGTATCAAAGAAAAAAAATAATTAATGTGAGCGAAAAATTAAATAAAAATGTTACTGTAATAATTTTAGCTGCAGGCGAGTCTAAAAGATTTAAGGAAGATAAGATTTGTTTTGATATCAATGGACTTTCTGTTGCAGAAAAAACTCTTAGAACTATAAATTTATTAGAATTTGTAGATTCTATTGTAATAGTTTGTTCAGAAACTAATAAACCTAATTTTGAAGATTTACTAGGAAAATTTTCTTTTATTGATACTAGAATAGATATAATTATCGGTTCAGAAACTAGAGCAGGATCTTTAATTAATGGACTAAAGTTCCTTAAACATAAAAGTATTAAATCTGAATTTATAATTGTCCAAGATATAGCAAGACCATTTACTAAAGAAAGTATGTATTTGGAAGGCATAGAAGAACTAGATACTAATGATGCTGTTATTTTTGGATTACAACCTACAGATACTGTAAAAATTATTGATAAAAATAATTTTGTTTTGAAAAATCTAGATCGTAGAAACCTTTCTAATATACAAACTCCTCAATTTTTTAAATCAAAGGTTCTTTATAAAAATGTTGATCTTGAATCAAAGAATGTAATTGATCTAGCTAACATTACTGATGACTCTTCATTTCTTGATCCATCTTTTTTTAAAATTAAAGTTTTAAAAGGGGACGAAAAAAATATTAAAATTACTACTAAAAATGATGTAGATAATCTACATTCTATTTTTTATGGTATTGGTTTTGATATGCATAAATTAGTTCCTTCCGAAAGTTTGAGAATAGGTGGAATTGATATTGATTATCCTTATAAATTGCAAGGTCATTCGGATGGTGATGTTTTGATACATTCTATAATTGACTCAATTCTAGGAGGTTGTAATTTAGGTGATATAGGTATTTATTTTCCTTCTGAAAATAAATCAATAAAAAATATAGACTCAACCAAAATGTTAAAAGATATTTCTCTTTTATGTAATAAAAAAGGTTATGAAATAATATATATTGATAATACAATTATAGCTCAAAAACCTAAAATGTCGTGTCATATAAATGAGATGAAAAATAAAATTTGTAACATACTAAATATTCAAATAAATCATATAAATATCAAAAGTACTACAACAGATAAGTTAGGTATAATTGGTACAGAAAAAGCTATTGCAGCTCAATCTATAACAACTATAAAGAAAATAAAATAATCTGATGATTTTATATAATACACTTACTCGGAATAAAGAAGAATTAAAACAAAAAAAAATCAATATGTATGTTTGTGGAGTTACTGTTTACGATAGACCACATCTTGGACATGCACTTTCTACTGTAACTTTTGATGTTCTACATAGATATCTTGAATATAAAGGTTTTAAGGTTAAGCGTGTTCAAAATTTTACAGATGTTGACGATAAAATAATTAATAAATCTAAAGAACTAAAAATTTCTGCTGAAGAAGTAGCAGAAAAATATATTAAATCATTTTTTGAAGATATGGATGCTCTAGGTGTTAGAAGAGCAGATGTTCATCCCAGAGCAACAGAAGATATGAAAGAAATTATAGAATTTATTGGAAATTTAATTCAAAAAAAAGCAGCTTATGTTTCTAACGGAAGTGTTTATTTTGATGTTTCCTATTCTTCTGATTATGGTAAATTATCAAGGAGAAACCTAGAAGATGAAATAGGTGGAACTAGAATAGAAAAAGATATGGATAAACATAATTCAGCAGATTTTGCATTGTGGAAAAAAGCTCCTGAAAACGAAACTCATTGGGATAGTCCTTGGGGGATAGGCAGACCAGGTTGGCATATTGAGTGCTCAGCTATGGTTAGAAAACATTTAGGTGAGACAATTGATATTCATGGAGGAGGATTAGATTTAATTTTTCCTCATCATGAAAATGAAATTGTTCAAAGCGAATCTGTAACAGAAGAAAAACCTTTTGCAAAGTTATGGGTTCATAACGGGTTGTTGAAAAGATCTGGTGATGAAAAAATGAGTAAATCTCTTGGTAATTCATTTGATGTCAGAGATGCTTTAAGTTTATATTCTGGAAATTCAATAAGATTATGGATTTTACAAAGTCATTATAGGCAACCTAGTACCTTAGATGATGATTCTTTGAAAATTGCTCAAAAATCATTTCAAAGAATTGAAAGAGTCTTATCTTTAGATTCAGAAAAAGGATTCAATACCTCTAACTTTTTAGATAGATTTGAAAATGCAATGAATGATGATTTGGGAACACCATCTGCTATAGCTACTATTTTTGATTTAGTACATGAAATTAATAAATCAAATTCAGAAAATAATAGAGTATTTGAAGGAATAATGTTATTAAAAAAAATGTTATTAATCTTAGGATTTAATATTACTGAAAAGAACCTTGATGATAATGAAATTATGTCTCTAATTAATAAGCGAAATATGTTGAGATCAGAAAAAAATTATAATGAGGCAGATAATATAAGAGAAGAATTATTATTGAAAGGGATTGAAATTCTTGATTCTAAAGATGGGACTTCCTACAGAAATATTTAGAATCTTACATTTAAGACAGCTATCGCTACAAAAGCTATAATCAAGACTATAGTTAGTCTAAATAAAATTTGTTCAATACCTCTCCTTGACCTATAAGATCCATCAGACTGACCAAATAATCCCGCACTACTTCCTCTAGTTTGAAGTAAAATTATGATTACAATTATTATTGCAAAAACCATCATTAATATTGAGAAAAGTAAGTCCAATTTTTTTTCTTTCTTTTTATTTTTTTTGTTCCATCAAATTATTTATGATTTCTTCTGAAATCACAGGATCAGCTTGTCCTTTTGTTTCCCTCATGACTTGCCCAAGAAGAAATTTCTTTGATTGTTCTTTACCTGCTTTATAATCTTCAACAGCCTTAGGGTTATTTTCAATTATATTATTAATTTTCTCTTCTAGTTCTTCAGTATTTGATATTATTGCTAAATTTTTACTTGAAATTATTTGTTTTGATGTTTTACCACTAACCCACATTTCTTCAAAAACAGTTTTTAATATTTTATTATTAATTTTATTCTCTTTATAACTTATGATTAAATCTACTAAATCTTCAGCGGTAAATTTTATATCTATAATACTCATTCTAGTATCAATATTTAATAATCTATTGAATTCTCCGTTCATTAAATTAGCTATGTACTTAATAGTCTCATTATCTTTATATATTTTAGGTAATTTGAGTATAATTTTTTCAAAAAAATCTGAGAAATTTATTTCACTAGCTAGTAAATTTGCATCATAAGAACTTAATCCATAGTCGTTTAAATATTTATCTTTTCTTTTTTCAGGTAATGTTGGAATTTTATTTTTAATTTCTTCAACCCATTTATTATTTATTCTCAATGGAGGGATATCTGGTTCTGGAAAATATCTGTAGTCATTTGACTCTTCTTTTGTTCTTTGAGGAATTGTAATAGATTTTTCTTCAGACCAACCTCTTGTCTCTTGAATAATTCTTTCTTTTGTTTCTGTACATTTTATTTGTCTTTTTATTTCATAATCTACTGCGTTTGCAACAGCTGAAATCCTATTCATATTTTTAATTTCAACTTTTGTTCCTAGCAAATCAGAACCTTTTTCTCTAATACTAATATTTGCATCACACCTAAAAGAACCTTCTTCCATATTTGCTGACCCCACTCCTATGTAGCGAATTATTTGCTGTAATTTTTCAATATATTCAATTACTTCTTTTGAAGAGCTTAAATCAGGTTCGGTAACAATTTCCATTAAAGGAGTACCTGACCTATTTATATCTAAAAGACTATAATTTGAGCTACTATTATTCACATGAGTAAGTTTTGCAACATCTTCTTCCATATGTACTCTATTGATTCTAATTTTTTTTGCATTGGAAACTGTTAAGAATCCTTCAGTACATATTGGCTCATCAAATTGAGATATTTGATAACCTTTCATCAAATCTGGATAAAAATATTGTTTTCTATCAAATTTTGTGAAGCTTGCAATTCCACAATCTAGTGCCAACCCAATTTTTATAGCACTTTCTACTGCATTTATATTTACTACAGGCAAAGCTCCAGGTAATCCCATTGAAGTTGGATCTACATATGTATTTGGCTCTGAATTTTGATATTTTGAACTAGATTGACTAAACATTTTAGAGTTTGTGTTTAGTTGAACATGTGTTTCTAAACCTATTACTGCTTCAAACTGCATATATATATTGATTGTGAATTTTTAAATTATGTCTAAGAAAACATTTTATATTACAAATTATAAGAATATAATAATACATAAGAGTTAAATTATAAATAATTATTAATTAATAAAATTTCAGGAGATTAATATATGCCAACACCTGACAGTATTTCAAGAGAAACTGATCTTTCAGGAATAGAATATAAATGGGGTTTTTCTACTGATGTAGAAACTGAACTGGCTCCAAAAGGAATTAATGAATCTATAGTGCGGTTGATTTCTAAGAAAAAACAAGAGCCTTCATGGATGCTTGAATGGAGATTGAGGGCTTTTAAACACTGGGAAAAAATCAATCAAAATCATAAAGAGCCTACATGGGCAAAAGTTAAATACCCTCCCATTGATTATCAAGATATCTATTATTATGCAGCTCCTAAATCGATGACAGATGCTCCAAAATCATTGGATGATGTTGACCCAAAGATGCTTGAAACTTTTGAAAAGCTTGGAATTCCTATAAATGAAAGAGCAAAACTTGCTGGAGTTGCGGTAGATGCAGTCTTTGACTCAGTATCAGTTGCCAACACATTAGATGATCAATTGAAAGATTTAGGAATAATATTTTGTTCTTTCAATGAAGCTGTGAAAAAACATCCTGATTTAGTAAAGAAATATATAGGTTCAGTGGTGCCATATTCTGATAATTTTTTTGCATCATTAAATTCGGCTGTATTTTCAGATGGCTCTTTTGCTTACATACCTCCTGGAGTTAAATGTCCAATAGAATTGATGACTTATTTTAGAATTAATACCGAAGGTTCTGGTCAGTTTGAAAGAACTTTGATCATTGCTGATGAAGGAGCTTCAGTTTCTTATTTAGAAGGTTGTACTGCCCCATTTAGAAAAACTTCGCAATTGCATGCAGCAGTTGTAGAATTGATAGCTTTAGATAACTCTGAAATAAAATATTCAACTGTTCAAAATTGGTTTCCTGGTACTAAAGAAGGTGAAGGTGGAGTATATAACTTTGTTACAAAAAGAGGTAAAGCAAGTAAAAATTCAAAAATTTCTTGGACTCAAGTAGAGACAGGCTCAGCTATTACATGGAAATATCCTTCAGTTATTCTCCAAGGAGATAATTCAGTGGGAGAGTTTTATTCAGTCGCAATGGCTAATAATTATCAACAAGCAGATACTGGAACAAAAATGATCCATATAGGGAAAAATACTAAATCAACAGTTGTTGCCAAAGGGATATCTGCTGGAAAAGGACAAAATACTTATAGAGGTCAAATTAAAATAATGCCTTCTGCAGAAGGGGCGATGAATCATACACAATGTGATTCTCTTCTAATTGGTGATCAATGTGGGGCTCATACAGTTCCTTATATTGAAGTAAAAAATTCATCTGCTAGATTGGAGCATGAAGCTTCTACATCTAAAGTATCAGAGGATCAACTTTTTTATTTGATGTCTCGTGGATTGTCAGAAGAAGAAGCAAATCACATGATAATTACTGGTTGGAGTAAAGATGTTATCAAAGAGCTCCCTTTTGAATTTGCATTAGAAGCTTCTCAGCTTCTGAAAGTTAGTTTAGAAGGCGCAGTAGGATAATACTTCTGAATAATTATATTTTTTAGTTACTTATTTCATAAAGGAGAATAAATTTGTTAAATATAAAAAATCTTAAGGCTAAAGTTATTGAAAATGATGAATTAATTTTAAAAGGGATTAATTTATCAATCAAAAAAGGCGAAGTACATGCAATTATGGGTCCTAATGGATCAGGTAAAAGTACATTAGCAAACGTTTTAGCTGGAAGGCCAGACTATGAAATTACAGAAGGTGATGTTGAATTTGAATCTAAAAAAATCAATGATTTACCCCCTGACGAAAGATCTCATTTAGGTATATTTTTAGCTTTTCAATATCCATCTGAAATACCAGGTGTAAGATCTTTTCAAATGCTTAAAGCATCAATTGATGCAAAAAAAGACTATTTTAAAGAAAAAAAACTTTCAGTAAGGGAATTTTCTAAAATTTATGATCAAAAGGTTAAAGATATTGGAATTGATATTGATCTAACAAAAAGATCTTTAAATTTTGGGTTTTCTGGTGGAGAAAAGAAAAAAAATGAAATATTACAATTGTCGGTGCTAGAACCAAGTTTAGCTATATTAGATGAAACTGATTCAGGCTTGGATGTTGATGCATTAAGAGAAGTTTCAGAAGGAGTTAATTCCATGTTATCTAAGGATAGATCTTTTATAATAGTTACTCATTATCAAAGAATATTAAATTATATAACTCCAGATTTTGTACATGTTCTTGTTGATGGAAAAATAGTTAAATCAGGTAATAAAGAGTTAGCTCTAGATATTGAAAATAATGGTTATGAAAAAATAATTTCTGAAGTAAGTAATTAATATGTCTTCTATTAAACCTTTAAATAAATTTAATAGTATTTTTTCTAAAAATATTATTTTGAATGATGATATAAAAAAACTCAAACAAAATGCTTGGGATTTGTTTAATAAAAGTGGTCTTCCACCAAGTACAAATACAACAGAATTATGGAAATATACTAATTTTTCAGATTTAAAAAAAATAGATTTTGATAATTCATATAAAAATGATTTTTTAGTAAAAGATAATATTAATATTTTAAAAAATGATCAATGGAATAATATATTTATTATAAATGGTTTTTTTGATGAATCTCAATCAAACTTTTCGAATGAAATAGTAGTTGAAAACTTTTCAAACTTAGATAAATTAAAATATTTAAGTAATAAAATTGGGTCTATTGCTGATGATAGTGAAAACGAATTTATTTCTCTTAATTCATCTTTAATGCAAGATCCTGTAATAATTTCAATAAATGATCAAAAAACAATTAAAAATATAAATATTGTTATGATAACTGTGGATCAAAATTCTAATTTCTGTAACTTTCCTAGAGTTTTTGTTAAAGCTAAACCCAAAACTAATTCTACTGTTGTGGAAACATATATAAATCTTTCAGATGTTGAAAGTAAAAATCTTACTGTTCCTGTCGTAGAATATTTACTAGAAGAAGACTCTAAATTAAATCATAAACATATTCAGTTAGATTCAGGGAAATCCTTCCTTTTTCATTTTGATAGGATTTTACAAAAAAGGAATTCTAATTTTATTTCTACTTCTTATTCTAATGCTGGTTTTCTTTCAAGATACGATATACACAGTAATTTGAACGGTATTGATTCAAATTGTAATTTTCATGGTTTATATATTACTGATAAAAAACAACAACAAGAAAATGAGATTTCTATTACACATTCAGTTCCTAAATGTTCAAGTGATCAAATGTTTAAGGGTATTTTAGCTGGAGAATCCAAAGCTGTTTTTAGCGGAAAAGTTCTTGTAAAAAAAGATGCACAAAAAACTAAAGCTTTTCAAAAAGACCTTAACTTTTTATTGTCTAAAAAAGCTGAAGTAAATACTAAGCCAAGTCTTGAAATATATGCTGATGATGTTGAATGTAGTCATGGAGCAACTGCTGGAAATATGGATAATAGTATGTTGTTTTATTTGCAAAGTAGAGGGATTAATGAAGATGAAGCAACATCAATGTTAATCAGAGGTTTTGCTCAAGAAATAATTGAAGAATTTGATGATGAAAATATAATTAATTTCTTAGGAAATATTTTAAATAATACAATTAAAAAATTAGATATAGAAGGAATTATTTAATTTTATGGTTAATGATGAATTAAATGAAATGTATGAGGAAATAGTTATGGATCATTATCATAACCCTAGAAATACTGAATTAATTACAGAGCCTGATTTCGAAGTTGAAAAAAATAACCCTTTTTGTGGTGATGAGATAAAAGTACAATTATCCATTGGTAAAGATAATAAATCTACAATTAGTGTAACTGGTAGAGGTTGTGCCATATCACAAGCATCTGGATCTTTAATGGCAGAAACAATAAATCAACTACCTATTGATGATCTTCAAGGAAATATTGATCTTTTTCGTAGGTTGATTAAAAGTGAAGATTTATCTGAAACTGATTTGGATAAATTAGGAGATGTTTCAGCGTTATCTGGAGTAAGAAAATTTCCTGTAAGAATAAAATGTGCAATGCTATCATGGGTTGCTTTAGAAGAATTACTAAGTAAAAAAGATTAAAACAATATAGTTTTCTTTAAACCTTCCTCTATCCCTATAAATTTTTTTATACCTGTTAGTTCTTTTATTTTTGTATTATCTAGATAGATTTTATTTATTTCTCCTTCTCTGAAGTCTAAAAACTTTGGAGATTGATTATATTCTAAGTGTTTACTCAAAATTTTAAAAATTTCAATAATTTTAGTCTCTTCATTACTTGATGCATTTATTATACATTTAATCTTTTTTTACAAATAATATTTATTACGTTTACTAGGTCATCTATAAATATATAGTCTCTAGTTGAAGAACCATTTCCAAAAATATTTATTTCTTGATTTTGTTTCATTAAATCAATAAATTTTGGGATGACGTTATCACTTTGTTGGTTTGGTCCATAAATATTTGAAGGTCTTATTATAGAGTAATCTATATTATGGGAATCAAGAATTTTTTTTGTTAAAATTTCTCCTTCATTTTTTGAAATTCCATATGTCGAAATAGGATTTATTTGGTGTTTTTCATCTACAGGTAAATAAATAGGATTTCCATATATTGCTCCTCCTGAAGAAATAAAAACAAAAAAACATTTTTTTAAATTTTTTATTCCATTTAAAATATTTTTTGTTCCTTCAATATTAATTTTATTTGTATTTGATGGATTTTTTATTGAATTAATTACACTAGTTTGCGCTGCGCAATGTATAACTATATCAGGATTATAATCTTCTAAAGTTTTACCTATTGTTTTACTATTGATATCTAAATCTATAAATTTACAATTATCATATTTTTCAATATTTTTTTTATTATGGGTATTAGTCGATAAATTATCAATTATAAGCAATTTATTAACTTGTTTTAGTTGATTGAAAATAGAAAACCCTAAAAATCCTAGACCACCAGTGATAATAATTTTTTTATTTTTTAACATAACTATATTTTACGAATACATTACTACATCATTTATTGAATATCTTTTGGAAATTATTTTAGAGTGTTCAAAAACATCTAAAGATTTATAATATTCTTCTTGAGAAATTTCAATTCCTGATTCCCAAGTTTTAAGAATTTGATAATCTTTTATTGCTTTAGTCACTGATTCTAAACTAAAGTTTTCAAAATGATTTTTAATTAGCTTTCCTATGTCAATTGGATCTGAAGTATTAACCCATTTTTTTGCTTTTTCAAATGCTCTAGAAAACTTCTTCCCTTCTTGAGATTTTATCCATTCTTTTTCAGCACAGAGACTAGAAAAGGCAACAGGACCAATAATTTCTCCTATGGATTTTATAATTTTACCTTGATTTTCTCTACTAAGTTCATGCGGATAAGAGCCTTGCTCATGAAAAAATCCCTTTTTTTCTTTTTTATATTCAGAAATCATTTCAGATGTTGATAATGCTTTATTAGAGACATTTGGTATTTTAGATATATCAATGTTTTTTTTTGATAAAGCATATGACAACATTGCTTCTGGTTGCCCTCCTTTTACATAATAGAATGGATCTTTATATAAATCGTTCCACTGAAATGGGTTTAAATTTTTAGAAATTATAAAAAACCCGTCTCTAGAATTTATAAGAGCAAAATGTTTTATTGAAGAATCTATTTTTTTTGTTAAAAAATTCCAACTACCTGAAACTGCTGATTGTGCAACATCTATTTCTTTAGATTTTATTTTTTCATATATATTAATATTTTCTTTTGGTTTATGATATCTACCTTTGAGGCCTTCTTCTTCAAGGAAGTTGCCATTTACCATTGCTAATAGTGGACTATAAAAAACGGCGTGTCTTGAAGCAGTTATATTTATTATTTTCATAAGGTTCCTTTTTAAAGAAGATTAAGTTAATTTAATAGTGTATTTTTGAGAACATTCTATAATAAAATTACATTAAAATTCATATACAAAGGCTAACTTGTCAAGATTTTCTAGAAATAAAAGTACTCTTCGTCAAATTGAAGGAAGACATTCAGTAATTGAAACCCTATTGTCCCAAAAAAAAGTTTCTCACATTGATATTTCTAATTCTAGTGATGAAGGTAATGAAATCCAAAAAATAATCGCTCTTGCAAAAGAAAGTAATATTAATTTAAACTTTTTAGATAAAAAAAATATTGAAAAAAAATCAGCTACAAAGAAATCTCAAGGTGTTATTTTATATCTTGATGATAATCATCAATCATCTATTGAAGATATGATATTTTTAGCTGATAAAAAAAAAGAAGTTCCTTTTCTTATAATTCTTGATAGAGTACAAGACCCTCATAATTTAGGAGCTATAGCTAGATCAGCCGAAGTCTTTGGTATTCATGGGATAATAGTACCTTCTAAAGAATCTGCTAAGATTTCGCCTGGTGCTATAAGAGCATCCTCTGGAGCATTGGAACATATAAATTTCACTATAGTAAATTCTATAAATAAATCTATTAATTATCTTAAAAAATTAAATTTCCAAATTATTTCACTAGATATGGAAGGCAAAGATATTAATAATTTTAAAATAGATAAGCTAATTCCAACTGCTCTTATTGTTGGAAGCGAGCATAATGGTGTGAGTAAAACTATTATTGAAAATTCAGATTACATAGTATCAATTCCAATGAAGGGTGAAATTTCTTCTTTAAATGTATCAGTTGCTACAGGTATAACACTTTATGAGTTATGCGCGAAAAATATACATAATGGATAAGAAGCTTTTTTTTATTGTATTTCCTGTTATATTTACTGCTAATATTTATCTTTTAGATTTTAACACCACAATTTTAGCAATTCCTGCAATGGCAGATGAGTTTGATTTATCTTTAAAACTTGCTTCTTGGATTATACTTTCTTCTTCAATAGTTATGACGGCATTTTTAATGCCTATAGGAAGAATTGCAGATCTTCTTGATAGAAAGTTTTTTTATGTGTTGTCATTAGTTATTTATTTATGTGGAATGATGTTGGCTAGCTATTCTGATAATGTATATATATTAATATTTTTTAAGACTATTGCCGCTATAGGTTCTGTAGGATCTTCTATAATGATGTTTGTTGTTATTACATCAACTTTTCCTAAAAAATATCAAGGATTAGGACTAAGTATTATTACAACTTCTGTAGCTTTTGGGATGATGATTTCTCCTTTCTTTGCAGGATTACTTTTGGATAATTATGGTTGGAGGTTTGCTTATAAATTAATTTTTGTTATAGGTTTATTTACAGTTTTAATGGCTTTATTATTTGTACCTAAATTAGAAAAACCTAAAGTAGATAAAAATTCTTTTGATATTAAAGGAATAGTATATTTTATAATAATCATGACTTTATTTGTTTTTATTATTAATGATCCTTTTTCTTTTGGATTTTTTTCTCTTATACATTTTTTACAAATCATAGTTTTTTTATTTTTAACCTACATATTTTATAAACATGAAAATAATACTTCAAAACCTATTTTAAATTTTCATAATTACAAAAAACCACTTTATTTGTGGGGATCCATTTCAAGAACTTTTGGGTTTGCTGGATTTTCAATATTAATTTTTATTAATCCAATATTTTTGCAAAAAGTAATTGGTTTAAGTGAAAGCTCAACTGGAACAATCTTATTTTATTCAGGAACAGGGACTGTTATAGCTTCTGCTATTTCTGGTAGACTTTCGGATAAATTTGGGCATAGAGTTTTTACAGTTTCAGGAATGATTCTATCTTTTATTGCAAATATATCACTTTCGTTTTTAGCAAATGATTTTAATTTACAATTTTTTACTTTGTTTATGTTTATAAATGGATTTGGAATAGGCCTTTGGATGGCTCCTAATATGAGTGCAGTGCTGAGTAGTGTTAATAAAGATCAATATGGTTCAGTTAGTGCATATTTAAATTTAGTTAGAAATATTGGGATGGCTTTTGGACAGAGTTTGGCAGCTACAATATTAGTTTTATTTATTGCTTCTAATTCATTAAACATACAATTAAGCGAAATAAACTCAAATTCTTCTGAGGAAGTTTTAGGTTTATTTATTAATGGATGGAGAACAACTTTAATAATTTCTAGTATTATAGTTCTTATATCAGTTTTTGCATCATATAAAACAAACGAGAGGTAAAAAAATGAGTTTATTAGAAAATAAAGTAGCAATAATAACTGGAGGAGGAACTGGAATAGGAAAAGCTATTGCTAAACTTTTTTGTTCTGAAAAAGCAAAAGTTATTATTGCTTCAAGGACTAAGGAGAATCTAATTAATACAGTAAATGATATTAGACAGACTGGAAATGAAATTATTGATTATTTTCAAACTGATATTACTAATACAGAAAATGTTGCTGATTTATTTTCATTTACTTTTAATAAATATGGGTCATTGGATATATTAGTAAATAACAGTGGAGTAATGGCTGGAAATCCAATTGATCAAGTTTCAGATGAACAATGGGAAAGTGTTATTTCAGTAAATGTTACAGGAACATTTAAATGTACAAGAGAAGGATTTAAATATATGAAATCCAATGGTGGGAAAATTATAAATATTGGATCAATTGCAGGTGACTCACCAAGAATGTTTTCATCTC
Organism: Dehalococcoidales bacterium; assembly: GCA_009937255.1. Lineage (GTDB taxonomy): Bacteria > Chloroflexota > Dehalococcoidia > Lucifugimonadales > Lucifugimonadaceae > TMED-70. Next base: position 43,114 of record JAACCT010000037.1, on the reverse strand, counting down.
CTTATACAACAAGTAAGCACGCAGTTAAAGGATTAACTAAATCAGCTGCACTTGATGGAAGGGAATTTGGAATCTCTGTTAGTTGTTTAAATCCTGGTAATACTATGGTCGAAAGAAGAGCTGATGGAAAGTCAGCTACAGGAAAAGATGAGGGAGCAGAAGTCTTAATAGAAGCAAATGATATAGCTAGAACTGCATTATTAATGGCTACATTACCTAAAGGAACTAATATGTTAGATGCTACTGTTTTGCCTATAAAACAAGAATTTATAGGTAGAGGATAAAAATAAATTGTATAATAAAAAAAATTAGGAGGAATATGTGTATATATTAATGGTTAGATTAAAAGTAAAAGAAGACAAAATAAATGAATTTATAAAAGAATCAATTGGGGATTCTCATGGATCAGTAATTAATGAACCAGGCTGTAGAAGATTTGATATTATTCAAGATCAAAATGATCCATCTTTATTTGGATTTTGCGAAATATATGACAATGAAGATTCATTTAAAGCTCATACTAGTTATGAACATTTTAAAATTTGGGCTGAAAATACTAAAGATTTTTATGACGCAGAAACAGAAGTCTCTTTTTGTAAGCCCATTTATCCAATTGAAAAAGTAAATTGGGATTCTATTAGAACAGAAGCTTCAGTAGATTCTTATTTTTCAAACTCTTCTCTAATGATTATTGCAGCACCTCAGTATGTAAAAAATGAAAATGTTGATGAATTTATTAAATCTATAACTCTAGATAGCATAGGATCTACAAATGAGGAACCTGGTTGTCTTAGATTTGATGTATATCAAAATGTTAATGATCCTACAGAGTTATATCTTTATGAAGTATATGTAAATGCAGACGCATTTGAATACCATAAATCTACTCCTCATATTAAAAAATGGAAAGAAACTGTAAAAGATATGTATGATGAGTCTAGAAAAGGTTCGGGTTCTAGAGTAGGTAAAAATATATGGCCTCCAGATAATTGGTCTTGGAGCTCTGGTCAAAGAAAATAAATTTTTTAACATAAAAGGGATATAAAAAATGAAAGTCACTGGGGTCAAAACATATGTTATTGAAAATGAGCCAGGAGTAAGAACTGGATCTACATCTTTTGGAAATGATCAAGTAGAAGAATGGTATATTGGAGGGAAATATTTCCTGATTTTAGAACTTATGACAGATGAAGGTATAATAGGTCTGGGAGAGAAACTTACTGGAAGTTCCTTCACTGGTAAAATGACCTGGAAAGATTTTAGATCTCAAATACAACTTATTCATGAAACAGTAGAACATTTTGTTATTGGAGAAAATCCATTTAATATTGAAAAAATATATTACAATATGTATGCCGGAAGGCATGATTACAGACTTCCAAGTTTACACTTTGGAATGGTTATTTCTGGAATTGAGATGGCTTTGTGGGATATTGTTGGAAAAGCAAATAATCAACCTATTTATAATATGCTAGGTGGTAAATGTTGGGATAAATTAAGATCTTACGCTTATATGCCACCAATACCCGAGGGTAAAGCAGAAAATGCAGGTAAAGTTGCTGAACAATTACTTAAGGAGGGTAATACAGCTTGTAAATTTGATCCATTTCACCCTATTACAGGTGTTCCTAGAGATATTGGATTAAAAGAAATTACTTATACTGAAAATATATTTAAAAGCATAAGATCAGCTGTGGGAAATGAATTAGAAGTTGCCTTAGGAACACATGGTCAACTTACAACCTATAGTGCAATAAGAGTTGCAAAAGCAATTGAACCTTATCAACCTTTTTGGTTTGAAGAACCTGTATCTCCAGAAAATATTGATGAAATGGCTAGAGTAGCAGCCCATACTAGTATACCCATTGCAACAGGAGAAAGACTTGCAACTATTTTTCAATTTTCTGAGTTAATTCGAAAACAAGCTGCTCAAATTATACAAATCGATATAGGACAAGCGGGAGGTATAATGGTTGGAAAAAAAGTTGCTTCAATGGCTGAAGCAAGTTATGCAGTGATAGCACCTCATATGTATTGTGGTCCTGTTGCAGCAGCAGCTGCACTTCAAGTTGCTACTTGTTCTCCAAATTTTATGATTGCAGAAGCTAATCAAGGTTCTCTTCATAAAAAAATATTTAAAGATCCTATAGTTTTTTCAGATGGATTCATAAAAGTTCCTACAGGGCCTGGTTTAGGAGTAGAATTTGATGAAAAAGTTTTAGCAGATCATATTGTCAGTTAAGCTTTTTTTATAGTTGTATAGTATTAAAGCTAGCTTTACCCATTAATGTATTGCTATGTTGTTTTCCACCAAAATTTGCATCACAGATCCATATTTTATTATTTTTTATAGACATTCCGTGCGGATAAGGGTCATCTTTATCTAATTGAATTTCTTCAACTATTGATCCATTATTTATGTCATATTTAATAATTTTTTTATTACTTGTATGAGCACACCAAATACCATTATCGTGCCTTGCAAGTCCATGAAGTCTGTCTTCATCAACTAAAAACTTAGCTTCAATTTGATAATTTTTTGAATTTATTTTATAAATTGCTTTGGGGTTAAATGCTGTTACCCAAATTATTCCATTATCCCACTCTAATCCGTGCACACCTCCTCCATCAGGTGTAGGGAAACTATCTATAAATTTACCAGACTTGATATCAAGTTTATATATAATATTTTTATGTGTATCTGTATTTTTAAAAGGTCTTGCTTGAGTCCTACCATTGGAAGCTGTCCAAATATAACCATCTCCAACAGTAATTCCAGATCCATTTTCTGTTATGGTCTCTATCTTAGAATTAATATTACCTCTTTCATCTAAAACATATATATCATCTAATTCTTGATCTATTACATAAAGCCCTTTTTCAGTCCATTGAAGACCATTTGGATGTTTACATGGAGAATTAAAAACCTCATTGCTTATCATTTCAACCTCGTTTAATTTTTATGATGTGATTACATATAAATAATGCCATAATTATATAAATTATCTTTAAAATATACAAATATTTAAAAAAAGTGATATAACTATTGAAAATGTTCTCAATATTTAAGAAAAAAAATAAAGTTATGATATTCATTGATGGATCTAATCTCTATCATGTTTTATTAAAAAATTGTGGTAGAAGTGATCTAAAATTTTTGGATTTTGCTAATAAATTAACTGGCTCAAAAAGAAACTTAGAAAAAATCTATTATTATAATGTAAGACAAGAATTGCAAGGTAAAATAAAAATTCCTGAAGAACAACAGAAATTTTTAACTAGTCTCCGTAAAATTCCAAAATTGGAAGTAAAGTTAGGAATTTGGAAAGAACAAAATGGTTCTATAGTTGAAAAAGGTGTAGATGTCATGCTTGCTACTGACTTAGTTTTACATGCTGTAAAAAATAATTTTGATACAGCGATTATTGTTAGTGGAGATGGAGATTTTTTTCCTGCCATGGAAACAGCAAAAAAAGAAGGTAAAAGAATCGAAGTTGCCGCTTTTGAATCTAACATTTCTAAAGAAGCAAGTGAATCTAGTAATAATGTAATAAAGTTAAGAAAGTCTTTTTTTAATAATTTATGGATGCCAAAGAGAAATTATAAAAACTCAAATTATAAAAACTCAAATTATAAAAATAGAAAAGAATCTAATATTAATAACACCAAAGAATCAAATAATAATAACAGTAAAGAATCAAATAATAATAAAAGTAAAGTTAATCGTTCTCAAAGCAAAAGAAGAAAAATTGTAAGTTAGTTTTATATGGATCGTGTACTCCGTATTTTTAAAATTCCTCCTCAAATAATTTTTACTATTGTGCCGTTAGGACTGATAATAATGGGCGATAGTATTCTTTACGTAATACTACCATCAAACTACGAATTTTTTAAGATTAATTCTTTCTTAGGAGTAGACTCAGGATTTTGGATTGGCTTTATACTATCTATTAATCGTTTTGTTAGAATATTTTCTAATGTTTTTTCAGTTAAGATAATAAAAATTTTAGGGCTAAGAAACTCAATGTTTGTTGCAACATTTGCGGGATCTTTATCTACGTTAGGATATGGATTGTTTAAAGGAGTTCTATTAATAGTTCTTATGAGAATTATTTGGGGATTTTCATATTCTATATTTAGGCTTAGTTATTACCTAAAAGTTTATTCTTATGAAATAACCAACTATGGAAGACATATAGGATTTTGTCTTAGTATACAAAGGTTAGGTAGTTTATTGCAGTTACACTTGGAGTTTATATTTCTGTAAAATACGGTTATTTCAATGTTCTATTATTGTTATCTTTACTATTAATTCCTGCACTTTTTATTGTTTATAATATAAAAGAAATTAATATTAATAGTATTACCAAACCGTCTTTAAGTTGGAATTTGCTTTATATAGACCAAATTAAAGATATTAGAAAAAATATTCTTATAATATCTTTTTTTAAATTTTCATCTTCTTTTACATCCAATGGATTAGCAATAGCAACAATTACCCCTTTTCTGATAAGTATAAACAAGAATACTTTTTCTTATGAATCTATAATAATACTTGCAGGTATAGTTGTTGGATTTAGATGGTTAGCAGATATAATGTTTGGATTAATATTTGGAACTTTGTCTGATAAATTTGGGAGGAAATCTAATATAATTATTAGTGCTATAACAATGCTAATTTCAATTATTATTGCTGTTTCAAATATTAGTTTTTATGTTAGCGTTTTCTGTATAATTCTTATGTTTTTTATAAGTGTATCTTTAGAAACTTCTCTTGATGCTTTAATTGGCGAAACTGCACCTGAAAAAGAGAAATCTAGTATTATTTCTAGATATTCAACTTGGCAGGATTTAGGGGCAGCTTTTGGTCCTATATTAGGTTTTGTAATTGGATCTTATTTTGGTATAAGCTATGGATATATTTTTTCTATTATTTTAATATTTATTAGTTTATATTTATATCTAAAAGTTTTTAAAATAACTACCAGTCTAAATAATTAAAATTCTCATTTGAATTCAAAATTATACTTTGATCAGATCCATCACCTTTCATTTTATAAATATCAGCTCTACTATGAGCATCAGATGTAAAAAGAATACTTCTATTTTTTTCAGACCAAGAGATATTTTTTTCATCAACTTCATTATTAGTCAATCTTTTATTTTGACCATTTTTTATTTCGTGAATATAAATTTCATTATTATTTTCTATATCACTTATATATAATATTTTATTCCCGCCATATACCCATATAAATTCAATAATATTTATATCATTATTGTTATGAATTTTTTCAATATATTTATTTTCATTAGTAGTATTAGGTTTATCTTTTCCAACTTCTTTTATAACTTTATCAATATCTTTGTACAACCATAAATTTTTAAGTTTATTTTCTGTTCTTGTAAAAACTATATATTCACCATTTGGACTCCATTTTGGATTTTCTCCTTCAGATATATAAATTTCATTTACTCCTTTAGGATTGGATATATATATAGAATTATCGATAGTATATGTAATCCATTTATTATCTGGAGACCAAGTGCCTAACTTAGCAATTTTATTTGATCTAGTAATAGGTATTAAGTTTTTATTTTCTAAAGTATAAAGAAAAATATTGCTTGAGTTATCTACGGACTTGTATTCTATAGCTATCTCTTTACTATTTGGAGACCATTCAAATGATTCAACCTCCATAAAACTATCATTACTTACTTTTGTATAAATTCCATCTTCATCGCTTATCCATAAATCTTTTAAGTTATTTTTCTCTGAAATGAAAGCAAATATTTTTCTGTCTGGAGACCACTTTGGTTTACTAGACATTACATTGAGATCAGTGATGTATATATAGTTTGGTGATTTACCAGGCTCTATTAGTACAATTCTTGTAATAGTTTCTATTTGTTGTTCAGCTAAAATATTTGTCTTATCATAAGTACTACAAGATAAAACAAGTAATAATATATAAATAAATGTTGTTAGTAATAAAAATTTCTTTGTAAGGGTTTTCATAAATTATTTTTTTTTTTCTTTAATGAATTATAATCAATATCAAAATTTATAGCATTTTACATAATTTACATAATGAGAGGATAATATGAAGTTTTCTTTTTTTTCAATGCCTTTACATTTACCTAATGAAAGTCCATCTTTAGCTTTTAAAAGAGATATAGAATTAATTAAATTAGCAGATGATCTTGGTTATGATGGTTTTTTTGTAGGTGAACACCACACAGCAGCTTGGGAAAATATTCCTTCTCCAGAGCTAATTTTATCTAAAGCTTCTGCTACAGCTTCAAGAATTAAGTTAGGATCTTCATTAGTTAGTCTTCCTTTTCATCATCCTTTTAATGTTGCAGAAAGATTTGCGTTTCTTGATCAATTGACTGAAGGAAGGGCAGTTTTAGGAGTTGGACCATGTAGTTTGCCTCCTGATGTCAAACTATATAATATCCCTTCTCAAGATCTTAATCCTATGATGAGAGAATCTATGAAAATAATAGATTTGTTATTAACTTCTGAAGACCCCATTAATTTCAAGGGAAAATATTGGGATATAAAAAATATGTTTTTACAATTGAAGTCATATCAACAACCAAGATTGCCATTTGCAACAGCATCTGTTGGTTCTGAACGTTCATTAGAATTTGCATCGATGTACGATATGCAATTATGGTCATTAAGTAATGAAAATACTCCACCAAATTCTATACACTGGTCAAAACAATGGAAAAAAATGGAAGAAATATCTAATAGAATTGGTACAAACCCAATCAAAGATGATTGGAGATTAGTCACCTACGTTCATTTAGCTGAGACAAACAAACAAGCTTGGGACGAAGTAGAAAAAGCAATTGAAAGAGATATTCATGAGTATTTTTATATTATTGGTGGAGCTGATAGCTGGTTAATAGATAAAGATCAAGATCCATATTCTTTAACTGCTAAAGAAATTGTGAAGCAAAGAAACTGGATAGTTGGAACTCCGGAAGAGGCTATTGTGAAAATCAATGAACTTAATGATAAAGCAGATGGATTAGGAGGTTTAATGCTTACTACTCATGAATGGACCAATAAACATTCAATAAATAATTCTTTGGAACTTTTTGCAAGATATGTTATGCCTGAATTTAAAGGTCATACTAAATCATTAAAAAAAGCTTGGGATATTACAGTAAAGGACAGAAAAGATAACAATATACCTTCATTATCCTCTAAAGAAAAAAGTCCCAGTTTGGAAAAACATAAATCTAACCTACACTTAAACAGATGATAAATGATGTAAATAACTTACTTTTAGAAGTTGATGATAAACTCGATGATTTAATTGAATTACATCAAAATTTAATTAAAATTCAATCAGTAAATTCTGGTTATATGCCTACTGGCAATGAAACTGAAGTTACAAAATTTTGTTCCGATTGGTTAAAAAAATATAAAATCAGTTCAAATGTTTTTTCTAGAGATAAAGAACGAGGTAACTTGATTTCTAAATATCCTTATTCAGGTAATGAAAAAAAATTACTCTTAATGTCACACTCAGATGTAGTTCCGGTTGAAAATTATGATAAATGGGAAAGCGATCCTTTCAGTGCAAAACTTTCTGAAGGAAGAATATGGGGAAGAGGATCTTCTGATTGTAAAGGTTTACTGGCATCTCAAATGATGGCGATGTCTATATTAGCTGAAAATGAAATAAAATTTCAAGAAAACTTTACCTTAGCTTGTGGATCTGATGAAGCACATGGAGGAAGATATGGATTTGGATGGTTAGCAGAAAATCATCCTGAAGAAATAAGATTTAAATATGCTATTAATGAAGGTGGAGGTTCTCCAGTAACTATAGGTAAAAATTTATATTATTTATTAGGAACTGGCGAAAAAGGTAGGCTTGAGATTAATATAAAAATAAAAGGAGAAAGTTCTCATGCTTCAGTTCCTTGGTTAGGTAAAAATGCGATGGGTTCAACTGCAAAAGCAATACAAAAAATTTTAGACTATACTCCAGACCTTGATTGCTCAACAGATATATTTAGCTACTTGAATTTATTTGGAATTGAAACTAAACCCTCTGTAGAAAATTTAGAAATTATTATTGAAGAAGCTTATGAAAAAAATGAAAGTCTAGGTTCTTTATTAAAAGCACTATCAAGAATGACAATAACTCCAACAATAATAAAAGGAGGAATAAAGTCAAATTCTGTACCTGAAAGTATTCAACTTGTTTTAGATGTAAGAAGTTTACCTAATCAAACCGAAAGTGATGTAAAAGAACAATTAGATGAAATTTTTAGTAATATTGAAGATATTTCTTATGAAATTGACTATATGGCAAAACCCAATTCCTCTCCTTTTCAAACAGAATTACTTGAGGCTATAAAAATATCTCAATCTAGAAGTGTTGAAAGAGATGATATTCAATGGATTCCTTCTGTTTCTAATGGATTTACAGATTCGAGATTTACTAGAGAACTTGGAGTTATAACATACGGATTTAGAGGAACTCACCCTGATGATAACCCTAATTTAGAAAATGTTCATGGAACAAACGAAAACTATGGTGTTAAGTCTTTAGTAAGTTCTACACAAACTATGTTGGGTGTCATTTGGGAATTATGTAAACCAATTATCTAGTAACAGCTCCTTCAGAAGCTGGCTGAACTAGTTTTATGTATTTTCCTAAAGTGCCTCTTTCATATAAAGGCTTTCTAGGTTTCCAATTTGCTAATCTTTTATTAATTATTTCTGAAGAAACTTTCAAATTTAGTTCAAATTTATCTAAATTTATTTCTATTTCATCTCCATTTTCTACAGCAGCTATAGGTCCACCCAAAGCTGCTTCAGGACCAAGATGTCCTATTATAGCACCAGTAGATCCTCCTGAAAATCTTCCATCTGTAATTAGATAAACACTTTCACTTAATCCTTGTCCTACTAAAGCGCCTGTAATTGATAACATTTCCCTCATACCCGGACCTCCTTTCGGCCCTTCATACCTAATTATTACTACATCTCCAGCTTTTATTTCTCTTTTTTTCAAAGCCTCCATTGCTTCTTCTTCTTGGTCAAATACCTTTGCTGGACCTGTAAATTTTTTACCAAAATCATGGCCTGCAACTTTTAATACACAGCCATCTGTAGCTAGATTACCGAATAATGTTACTAGTCCTCCTGTTTTAGAAATAGGACTATCAATATGTCTGACTATGTTATTTTCTCCAATATTTATATCTACATGCTTTAAATTTTCTCTTATAGTTTTACCAGTAACAGTTAGTTCATCTCCATGAATTAAGCCTGCTTCTAATAATCTCTTCATTACAAGCGGAACTCCTCCAACTTTATCTAAATCTAACATCACATATTTACCGCCAGGTTTTAAATCTGCTAATAAAGGAGTTTTCATTGAAATATTATGTATATCTTTTAAGGTTAGCTTTACACCCATCTCACTTGCTATTGCTGGAAGGTGTAATGCAGTATTAGTAGATCCTCCCATAGCGACAACTAACGTAACAGCATTTTCAAATGCTTTTTTAGTTAAAATATCAGATGGTCTAATATTTTTTCTTACTAAATTCATAACAGCCATACCTGCATCTCTTGAAGATGATACTTTTCTTTGATCAACATTAGCTTCAGAAGCAGATCCGGGAAGACTTAACCCTAATGCTTCTCCTATACTAGACATTGTATTTGCAGTAAACATTCCTCCACATGATCCTGTTCCAGGGCAAGCATGAGTTTCTATATCATATAATTCTTTATCCGTAATTTCGCCAGATTGCCTTCTCCCTACAGCTTCGAAGGCACTAATAATTGTAAGATCTTCTCCATTTAAGTTCCCTGGTAGTATTGATCCTCCATATACAAAAACACTAGGAATATCTAGTCTTGCCATAGCCATCATTGCTCCTGGCAAAGATTTATCACATCCAGCCACAGCTACTAAACCATCGTATCTTTCTGCAAAACAAACAGTTTCAATTGAATCGGCAATAATTTCTCTAGATACTAATGAACCTTTCATTCCTTCAGTTCCCATTGAAATAGCATCTGATACTGTTATAGTCCCAAACTCAAAAGGAGTCCCTTTCGAATAATTTATTCCTTTTTTTACAGAATCTACTAAAGGTTTAATTCCTGAATTACAAGGAGTTACTTCATTATGTGTTGATGCAACTCCTATAAAGGGCGCATTAATATCATCATCATTTAAACCCATAGCTCTCATCATTGATCTATGCGGAGCTCTTATGACTCCCTCGGTAGTTTCCCAACTACGCCATTTACCAATTTGTCTTTTTTCTCTTAATTTCTTGTTCATGTTCTCTCCAAAAGATATGAATTAATTAATTTTATGTTTATTATCTTTAAGGTAGTATATAACTCTAACCTGTCTGTTAGAGTATACTATTTCATGAATTTATATATTTTTGGAGTTTTTTAATGAGTCAAATGTTAGATAAAAAAAAGTTTAGATTACCAAAAAATGCATCACCTACAAAGTATAAAATAGAATTGCATCCAGATTTAGAAGCTAAGGCTTTTGAAGGTAAAGTTGAAATTTTATTAAATATTTTGGAAGAATCTAAAAACATTTCAATAAATGTTGCTGATTTAGAAATTAAGACGATTATTTTGAAAAAAAATTCTGCAGAAATAGATAATTCTATTTCTTGGAATATAGATAATGATTATGAAATTATGTCTATTAATTTTGAAAAACCAATTTCTATAGGTGAATACTCTTTAAGTATAGGATTTTCTGGAATATTAAATGATAAATTAAGAGGCTTTTATCATTCTAGTTTTAAAGATCATAATGGTAATATTCAATCTATTGCAACTACTCAATTCGAGTCAACTGATGCTAGAAGAGCTTTTCCTTGTTTTGATGAACCAGAATATAAATCTGTATTTTCAGTATCTCTTATTTTAGAGAATGAATTATTTTGTGTTTCTAATGCAGCTGAAAAAAGTATTGATGACGAATATCTAAAATCTGAAGGAAAAACTTTAAAAAAAGTAGAATTTCATGACACTATTCCTATGTCTACTTATTTAGTAGCATTTATAGTTGGTCCATTTGAAGCTTCTAAAGAAATTAATGTGAATGGAACAAACTTAAGAATTATTTATCCCATAGGCAAGGGGCATTTATGTGACTTTGCTCTTGAACTTGGAGAATATGCTTTAGATTATTTTTCAAAATATTATAAGATACCTTATCCTGGTGATAAATTAGATATGATTGCCGTACCTGATTTTGCTTTTGGTGCGATGGAAAATCTAGGATGTATTACCTACAGAGAGGCACTACTGTTGGTCGATACTGATCAGGCTACTTCAAATGAATTGATCAGAATTGCAGATGTTATATGTCATGAAATAGCTCATATGTGGTTTGGAGACTTAGTTACAATGAAATGGTGGAATGGCATTTGGTTAAATGAGGCATTTGCAACTTTTATGGCAACCAAAGCTGTTGCTGATTACAATAAAGATTGGGATAGATGGGCTCAATTTTCTCTAGAAAAATCTATGGCAATGGATATAGATTCACTTAGTTCTACCAGACCTATTGAATATCCAGTTATTTCTCCTACTGATGCTGATGGAATGTTTGATTTAATAACTTACGAAAAAGGAGGGTCTATACTTAGGATGTTAGAACAATTCTTAGGAGAAAATTTATTTAGAGATGGAGTTTCTCATTATTTAACTAAACATTCTTATGGTAATACTGAAACAGATGATTTATGGGATTCATTAGAAAAAATTTCAATATTACCTGTAAAAAAAATTATGGATACTTGGATTTTTCAGCCTGGTCATCCTATAATTTCTTATTCTTTTAAAAACAATTCCTTAAATATCAATCAAAAAATATTTAAATATATTGAAGATTCAGAAAATAATACAATTTGGGGAATCCCTATTTTTATTAAATATAAAGAAAATAATGAATATAAATCTCATAAATTTCTCCTTGATAAAAAAAGTGATAATATTTCATTGCCAATAATACCGAATGAAATTTTATTAAATTCAAATGCATATGGCTTTTATAGAGTTAATAACGATTTTAAATCTAATCGAATATTAACTAAAAATTATACCTCTGAAGAAAAATATTCCTTAATTGATGATTATTGGAGTTTAGTATTAAATGGATCAAAAAATCCTGAAGAATTTATAGAATTTTGTGAAAGCTTTAAAGATGAACTTGACCCAGATATTTTAGGCTTATTATATTCATGTTTAGCTAGTTTAAATAGATCTTATAAAAATAAAAATATTATCCATAAAGTAGTAAAAATAATTTTTGAAAATTCCTATAATAAACTTTTAAATTTATCTAATAGATCTATAAGAGAAATACAATCTTTAGCAATTTCTTTTAGAGCTCTTTGCATAATTATAAAAGATGAAAATGTAATAAATCTTTCAGGTCAAATTTTTGATAATTATGTTAATCACAAAAAACAAAACTTTGAACCAGATATTATTTCTAGTGTTATTTCTATAAATGCCTTTTTTGGGGATAAAGAAGTTTTTGATAAATTTGTTAATTTGATGGAAAATGCTAAAACTCCACAGGATGAAGTCAGATTCCAAAGATCTTTAGCTTTGTTTCAAGATGAACAAAATATAAATAAACTTTTTACGTTTATCCTTGAAGATAAAATAAGATCTCAAGATTCACCTTACTTATTAGCTTCAGCTTTAAATAATGAGACAAATGGTTGGATGACATGGTTATTTATATCTAATAATTGGGAAATATTAACAAAGAAATTCCCTGAAAACTCTATTGTTAGAATGTTATCTGGTATCAGAGCATTGAATCATAGAAAATATTTGATAGAAATTAAGAAGTTTTTTGAAGATCCAAATAAAATTAAACAAGGTAAACTACAGTTAGATCAACACCTAGAAAAATTAGAAATAAATGTAAGGCTCAGAGAAAGAATCTAATTATCTTCTAAATCTTTCAGGAAATCTTCAATTTTAGGAGATAGGCCTAATTCATCATTATTTAATTTTTCATTTGCCTCAAATTGTTTTATTAAATCTGTAACTTGGCTATTTCCATCTAAATTTTTATGAATTTCTTTATATTGTTTTTCACCTTTTTCTCTTTCCGGTAAATCTATTGGATAATTATAAATTTTTGATAAAGTTTCTAATAAGCGATATGTTGCTAAAAAATCGTCTTCAAGCTTAATATAAAGTGGTATATGTACCATTAAAGATAAAGTTTCTATTGAAAATTCTTTACTTAATATCTGAGAAAGTTGAGAAGTCATACTAGTAGGTCCGACATAATTTGATTTTCTCTTTAATGTTTGGTCTAAAGGACTAGGAGGTATCCATCCTTTGTAACTGCCTGTTACTGGTAGAGGTCTTGTGTGTGGAACAGAGTCAAACATACCTCCTATAGATGTATAACGTTGTCCATTTAGTTTTTTTATTAAATCAATAAATGCGTCATTGTAATCTTCAGCATAATTATGAGGTTCAAGCATATATAAAAGGAAAATATTTCTATCTGATGGAATTTTATTTCCAAATATTACAGTATTTGGAACTCTAACTTTTCTTTCCCCATTTTCTTCTAAAATTTCAGGTCTATATCTAGTCATATCATAATACTTACTAGGCTTTTTTAGCCTACCGATCTCTTCTAAATCGAAAATTTTTACTAATCTGCTTATTGCATTATGACCAACATTCCCTACATTTATCCATGGTCTTAAAATACTTATAAAATGGCTATTTTTATAACTTGCTAAAGGTATATTTAAATTAAATTCTTCTATGTTCACTGTGTATATTTATATGTTTGATTATTTTAAAGATACTACATATAAATTTCCTATAAAATAATTATCTAGGTAATTTATTGAATTAAAAATATATTGAATTTATTCTATTTTCGCTTTATCATTTAATTAGATGTTGAAAAACATCATGAAATATAAACTAGTTAAATGAAAGGAGGATATTTTAAATTGGATATTAATGATAAGCGAGGTGTCCTAACTTAGGGCGCCCAGAAGGTTAAGATACCTCCACTAAGGGTGAAATTATCCGGTAAGGAAACTCCTTACCCGATAATTTCACCCTTAGTTAATTAAGAGGCCTTAAGATTTTAAAATGATAAAACATTTCACAGCTACAATATTTGTAATATATAAAAGTAAAATTGCTTTGCATTGGCATAATAAGGTTGAAGAGTGGTTGCCAGCTGGTGGTCACATAGATAAAAATGAAACTCCTGTAGAAGCTGGATTAAGAGAAGTTAAGGAAGAAATGGGTATCGAAGTTGAAATTTTAACAAAATCTAGATATTCTTTTGATCACTTAACAAACATCCCTGTTCCAGAAGCAATATTGATTGAATCAGTATTTGATAAAAAAATTGGAAACCATGAACACATAGATTTTATTTATTTTGCTATTCCAACTTCAGGAAAAACATCTCTGTCTGATGATTGGATTTGGGTTACAACTCAAGAACTCTTATCTGAAAAAAAACTTATTAATAAAAATGGATTATTAAAATCTCCACCTGATGATGTAATTAAGTTAGGTGTTGATGCTATAAAAATAGTTAATAATTCAAATTGAATATATAATAACTTCAGATAATTATATATTCAAATATTTAAAGAGGTAAAAATGTATCATATTAGAAGAGTATGGAAAGTACAGAATGGTCAAGCTAGGAAAGCAGCTGAATTAGTCAAAGAAATTGCTACTGAATATTCTAGTGCTGGGCCAAGGTCCAAATCAATGATTTATTTTAATGGAGGAACTCTTCCTAGTCCTAAAGATGAATTAAACAGAGTATATATGCAGTGGACAGCCGATATAATTGATTCTCCTTACAGAAAAGGTAACCAAATTCCAAAATCTGAATCATACTCAAAACTTAACGAATTAGTTGATAAATCAGATGGTCCTGGAAGTTGGGTAGAATTTTGGGAAGGTATTGATTAATATAAAAATTATTTTTATAAGTTTTCGGTAATTTTAAAATCAATCAACCCCAATAATCTTTGGAGTTGATTGATTTTTTTTAATCTCTAATGTTTTTTAATTTCAACACCAGCTAATTGTTCTACATATTTTGCAATAGCAGAATGATCACTTTTTCCTTCACCTTGGATCATTAAGCTAGTAAGAACTTGTTGTAAGTTAGAAGTTACTTGTAGTGGTAAGTTTAAGTCTCTTGCTGCTTCCATTGCGTTATTTATATCTTTATAGTGCAACTCAATTCTGAATCCTGGTTCAAAATTTCTGTCAACCATCATTGGAGCTTTTGCGTTTATTACATTAGAACCTGCAAGTCCACCTTCAATCGCCTTATATACTGTTTCTGGGTTAACTCCAGATTTAGCAGCTAATGCCAAAGCTTCTGCTAGAGCATGAATATTTGCTCCCACACATATTTGATTAGCTAACTTTGTTACTTGTCCTGCTCCGTGCTTACCACACAAAATTGCTGATTTACCTAAAATATCAAATAAAGGTTTTGCCTGCTCAAAATCTCCTGCAGACCCACCAACCATTATTGCTAAATCTCCAGAAATTGCGAATGGTTCTCCTCCAGAAACTGGAGCATCAAGAAAATTGACACCATTTTTATCACATATTTCTCCAATTCTTTGTGAAACACCAGGTGCAATAGAGCTCATATCAATAACTAAATGACCTTTAGATGCTCCTTCTATAACTCCACCTTTTCCAGTAATAGCAGACTCTGCTTGAGGTCCATCTTGCACCATAGTTAGAGTTATATTTGTATTAGATGAAGCTTCAGCTGCTGATTTACATGCAGTTGCTCCTTCTTTCACTAATTCTGATACTGGTTCAGGAAATAAATCGTATACATATAATTCATATCCTTCTTTAATTAAGTTTTTTGCCATTGGCTTTCCCATTATTCCTAAACCAATAAATGCTATTTTTTCTCCCATAATTTACTCCTTTTATAAATTTATTTTTTTATATTTAATCTTTCCAAAATCTTTCTTCAAGAAAAGTATATTCAGTATTTTCTAGTTTTTCTTTTACATCTTCTATCATTCCTGGATGCCCACATGCATAAACAATAGTTTCACTTGGTTTTATGCCCCATTCTTCCATCTTTGCCACTACTAAATTATTAATTCTTCCTTCTAAACCCTTCCAATTATTATTTTTATCTTCATTTGGCCTGCTAATTGAACCTTCAAATAAAACATTATTATTATTATCGGCCAAATTTCTAAGTTCTTCATCATAGCCAAATTCATCAGTGTAAGAAGCTCCTTCAAGTACATAATAATTATTATTTGAAAATTCTTCATTTTTTAAATGTTTTCTAAGCATACTTACGTAAGGTGCAACACCAGTAACAGTTCCAACCATAACATGATTCTTAAAATCTGGTTTTAGTACAAAAATTCCCTTTGCTCTTGGTCTAATAGTTACAGCATCTCCAACTTTTAGTTCATTTAAAAGAGGAGTCAAATTACCATCTGGAGGAGGAACTAGTTCAACAAACAGCTCTATTTGATCTTCATCTGGAGAAGAAGCTATAGAATATGCTCTTTCAATTCCACCTGATCCAATTGTGCAATATTGCCCAGGTTTAAAATCAAATTTTTCCTCTGGTTGAAGCCACATTTTCCATAAATCTTCAGTTAGTTGTTCTCTTTTTGTGAGTTTAGCCCACATAAATTTTCCTTTAACAACATTTAATGTCATTGCATTAGCCTCCTAAATAGTTATCTTATTATTATCTATTATTTATCTTTTTATTATCTGTTATTTATCACATATTGTTAATTAAAAAACGGTAGTATTATTGCCACTTATTGCAGTTATTTATATAGAAAACTTTAAAATTTGATATTTTATAAATTATTTAAATCTTTAATAAGTTTAATTTAATAAGATAATCGTTGAATTATTTCCATAAATTGTTATTATTTATTTGATCAAATTTCTTTAAGCGGGTTCAGAGAAACCACAAGGACAAATTTTGTTTACAGATAAAAATAAATATTATTATAAAACACTGTTTGATGAAAATGATATTCGTAGAGCTATAGCTCGTATTTCACATGAAATTATTGAATCAAATGAAGGAACTAAAAATCTAATTCTTTTAGGCATTAAGACTAGAGGACAGCATATTGCTAAAAGAATTTCTGAAGCAATTAGTTCCTATGAGAATACGACATTAAATTATTATCCTTTTGATACAAAATTCTTTAGAGATGATATAAAAACCTCAAATAAAATAAAATCTTTAAATATTGAAATTTCTGTACAGGATAAAAATTTAGTATTAATTGATGATGTTTTATTTACGGGAAGGACTATAAGGGCTTCTTTGGAAGCTATTTTTACTCTAGGTAGACCAAATAATATCAAGCTTGCAGCACTAATTGATAGAGGCCATAGAGAAGTTACTATAAGGCCAGATTTTGTTGGTAAAAATATCCCAACCTCTAATAATGAGCATGTGAAAGTTTCAATGAAAGAAATTGATGGAGTAGACAAGATAGAACTATATAAAGAAGAGACACATATCAATGAGTGATTTAAAAAAACATTTTTTGGATGTAGATCTTTTTGAAAAAGACTATATTTTAGAAATTCTTAATAAAACATCAAAACTTAAAATTAGTAATAGGAAAGAAAATTTTAATAAAAATATTTGTGCACTTTTTTATGAAGATTCAACAAGAACTAAGCTTAGCTTTGAAAAAGCTTCAAATAACTTAGGACTGAAATTTCATAATTTAGATGGTTCAAAATCTAGTAAAAATAAAGGTGAATCTTTTTACAATACCCTCAAAACTATTGATAGTATTGGTATGGATTTAATTATTATTAGACATCCCTCATCAGGAGCTTCACACTTTGCAGCTAAACATGTAACCTCGTCAGTTCTCAATGCTGGAGATGGTTCGCATGCTCATCCTACTCAAACTATTGCAGATTTATTCACTATTTATGAAAAAAATAAAAACTTTGATAATTTAGAAATTTCTATTGTGGGCGATTTTATTTTTAGTAGGGTAGCTAGATCAAATATTATAGGATTTATAAAAATGGGTTGTAATGTAAATATTTTAGGACCTAAAGAATTAATATCAGATGAGATTTTACAGGCATATGAATTTCTAAATAAAAAAAATTCAGGAAAAATAAAAATTTATGATGAACTTGAAAAACCAATACTAAATTCAGATATAATTATGCCCTTAAGAATTCAAAAAGAAAGATTTAATAATAATTTTGATGTTGATTTTGAGAAATATCAAAATAATTGGAAAATTGATGAAGATTTAATAGAAAAATGTAAAAAAAATGTATTAATTATGCATCCAGGTCCAGTTAATGAAGAAATTGAAATTTCTCATAAACTAGTTCACTCTGATAAATCTTTAATCAATAACCAAGTTAAAAATGGAGTATATGTTAGGCAAATTATTATAGAAAGTTTATTAGGTAAATAGATTTATGAAAAAATTTATAATCAAAAATGCAAAAATTATAGATCCTTCTGAAAATTTAAATGAAATCTCTGATCTGTTAATTGATGATGGAAAAATTATTCAAATTTCTAAAAATATAGATATTAGTAATTTAGAAATCATTGATCTCAATAAAAAAACATTAATCCCTGGCTTAATTGATTTACATGTTCACTATAGAGATCCTGGAGAAACTTATAAAGAAAATATAGAATCTGGTTCGAAATCTTCTGCAAAAGGAGGATTTACGACAGTTTTAATGATGGCAAATACAACACCTACTATGGATTGTGTGGAAGTTTTAGAAAAACAAAAAGATATTATAAATAAAAATGCTTCAATAAGAGTTTTGCAAACAGCTTCTGTAACAGTAGGAAGAAAAGGGGAAAAGCTAGTTGATATTGATGCTTTGTCAAATTATGGAGTAGTAGGTTTTAGTGACGATGGAGATGTTGTAGAAAATCCTGAGTTATTTACAAAAGGATTATTAAAAGCTAAAAATAATAACAAATTGATTTTTCAGCACTGTGAAGATACAGATTTGATAAATAATGGTGTAATCAATGACAGCCCTATATCTATAAGACTAGGACTAAATCCTCGTTCTAGCGAAGCTGAGTCAAAAATAATTGAAAGAGATATTAAAATTGCTAAGAAAAATAAATATTCTCTTTATTTTCAACATATATCTTCAAAAAAAAGTATTGAACTTATCAGAAATGCTAAAAAATTAGGAATTAATATTATTGCAGAAGTAACTCCTCACCATTTATTTATGAATGAACTTTGGACATATGGATTAAAAGGAAATGTTCCTGAATTTCTTAATTTAAATTCATATGATACTAATACTAGAGTTAATCCTCCTTTAAGAACCGAAGAAGATAGAAAAGAGTTAATCAGTGCATTAAAAGATGGAACTATTAATTTAATTGCAACTGATCATGCTCCTCATTCTCAAGGTGATAAATTAAATACTTTTGAAGATGCACCTGCTGGAATTAATGGTGCAGAATTAGCTCTTTCTACAATGCTTACTTTAGTTAATAATGAAGAACTTAGCATTCAAGAAGTCATTAAATTTATGTCTAATGCACCAGGGGAATTACTTAATAAAATTATGAATTTAAAAGTAGGAAAAATTAAAAAAGGCTACGAAGCTGATTTTACAATCATAGATGAAAGTAAATCTTTTATAGTTAGTAAAAAAACCTTTTTGTCTAAAAGTATAAATTCTCCACTAATCAACTCAGAACTTTTTGGGAAAGTTTATATGACGATATATGGAGGAAAAATTGTTTATAAGGAGCACTAATGATTAAAAAAATAAATCTAGTATTACAAGATGGTTCTATTTATAATGGCTTTTCTTTCGGATTTGAAAAAGAGATTATTGGAGAAGTAGTTTTTAACACATCTATGACTGGTTATCAAGAAATGTTAACTGATCCATCTTATAGAGGACAAATACTAATACCTACTTATCCACTCATAGGTAACTATGGAATTAGTAAAGAAGATGTGGAATCATCCGAAATTCAAGTACAAGGATTTGTTGTAAGACAGTTTTGTGAGAAACCATCTCATAATAATTCTGTAATGAATCTTGATCAATATTTGTTAGAAAATAAAATCCCTGGTATTTATGGTTTAGATACAAGATCAATTGTAAAACAAATTAGAAATGCAGGAGTAATGATGGGAGCTATAACCTCTGATAATAGCTTAAAAAATATTTTAAATAAAATAAACTCAATTAAACATTATGATGAAGAAAATTTTGTATCTCAAGTTTCTAGAAAAGAAATTATTTATGATAAAAAAAATGACTTTGATATAAAAATTTCTGTATTAGATCTTGGAGTTAAAAATAATATTTTACGATTATTGAAAAAAAGAAATTGTGCTGTAAATATTTTTCCTTATGACTCTAAGGCTGAAGAAATTTTATTTGAAAAACCTGATGGTATTGTTTTATCTCCAGGACCAGGTGATCCAAAAAATTTAGATAATTTAATTCCAAATATTAAGAAATTAATTGATTCAGGAACTCCTATATTAGGTATATGCTTGGGACATCAATTAATTGCAAAATCTTTTGGTTTACAAACATTTAAGCTTCCTTTTGGTCATAGAGGTGGTAACCAACCGGTAAAAGATATAAAACAAAATAGGGTATATGTAACTTCTCAAAACCATGGATATGCTGTGTCAAATAAGAATATTCATAGTGATCTAGAAATTACTCATACAAATATGAATGATGGAACTGTTTCGGGCCTTAATCATAAAAAACTTCCTGTTTTTTCTATACAATATCACTCTGAAGCCTCACCTGGACCAAAAGATTCAGAGTATATATTTGATGAATTTGTAGAAAAAATAAACCAATATAAAGGTAAATAAATGAAAAATAATACAGTATTAGTTGTAGGTTCTGGACCAATTATTATAGGGCAGGCTGCTGAATTTGATTATGCAGGAGCTCAAGCATGTAAATCATTAAGAGAAGAAGGTTATAGAGTGGTTTTGATTAATTCTAATCCAGCTACGATTATGACTGATAAAGAGATGGCAGATAGGATTTATATAGAGCCTATTACTCCAGAAATTGTTGAAAGTATTATAAAAAAAGAAAAACCTTTCGGTATATTAGGGACTTTAGGAGGTCAAACAGGTTTAAATTTAACTTCAGAATTAAATAATCTTGGTATTTTAGAAAAATATAATGTAAAAATACTAGGTACAAGTATTACCTCTATAGAAGTAGCTGAAGATAGAGATAAATTTAGATCTTTTTTGATAGAAATCAACCAACCTACTCCACCTTCAATAGCTGTTAATAATATTTCTGATGCAAAAAATGCAGCAGATCAAATTGGATATCCAGTAGTTATAAGACCTGCCTATACATTAGGAGGTACTGGTGGAGGCATAGCAAAAAATAAAAATGAACTTGTTGAAATTGCAAATCATGGAATTAGTCTTTCCAGAGTAGGACAAGTTTTGATTGAAAAATCATTAGTTGGATGGAAAGAAGTAGAATATGAGGTTATGAGAGATAATGTTGGAAATGTTATTACTATTTGTAATATGGAAAATTTAGATCCTATGGGTGTTCATACTGGAGACTCTATAGTAGTAGCTCCTTCTCAAACACTAAATGATAAAGAATACCAAATGCTTAGAACTGCAAGTTTAGAAATAATTTCTAAACTTGAGATTAAAGGTGGGTGTAATGTTCAACTTGCATTAAAACCTTCTAAAGAAGTGAAAAAGGCTATAGGAGATAACTTTGCTAATGATCCAGAATACTACATTATAGAAGTAAATCCGCGTGTTTCTAGATCTTCTGCACTTGCATCAAAAGCAACAGGATATCCTATAGCTAGAATAGCTTCAAAAATAGCAGTGGGAAAAAATTTAGATGAAATTACAAATCCTGTAACAGGAAAAACTTTTTCAGTTTTTGAACCTTCTTTAGATTATTGTGTTGTTAAAATTCCAAGATGGCCTTTTGATAAATTTCCTGATGCAGATAGAACATTAGGAACACAAATGAAAGCTACAGGTGAAGTTATGGGAATTGAAAGATCTTTTGAAGCTGCTCTATTAAAATCTATTAGATCACTTGAAAATAATAAGCCTGATTTATTATTTAAACCTGACTATGAAGAATCAAATCTTCCTATGGATGAAAGAATTTGGGATATTGCTCATAGAATACGAAATGGATCTTCAGCATTAGAAGAGACAAAAAGGACATATATTGATTTTTGGTTTACAAACGCTATAGAAAAAATAATTAATCATGAAAAAAACATAATTAATAAAGAACTTTCAAAAGAAATCATTTTAGAATCTAAAGAATTAGGATTTTCTGATAGTTATATTTCTAAATTAAAAAATATTAGTGAAATTGATGTTAGAAACTTTAGAAAAGAACATAATATTACCCCAACCTATAAAATGGTTGATACTTGTGCTGCTGAATTTGAGGCAATTACAACATATTTCTACAGTACTTATGAAGATGAAAATGAAGCTACTCCTTTAGAAGGGGAAAAAGCAATAGTTCTTGGATCTGGCCCTATAAGAATTGGTCAAGGGATAGAATTTGATTATTGTTCAGTTCATGCTTCTAGAAGTTTGTTAAAAAGTGGTGTTAAATCAATTTTAATCAATTCAAACCCAGAAACTGTTTCAACTGATTTTGATACTTCTTCACGTTTATATTTTGAGCCTTTAGATTCTGAAAGTGTTTTAGATATTATTGAGAATGAATCTTTAGATAATAAATTATCCAAAACATTAGTTCAGTTTGGAGGTCAAACTGCTATCAATATGTCACAAGATTTAGGAAGAAATAAATTTCCAATATTAGGATCATCAGCTAATGTAATTAATTTAGCTTCAGAAAGAGGTAGCTTTGAGAAAATTGCTGAAAAAGCAGGAGTCTTACAACCAAAAGGTTCAGTAACTATTAAGCTTTCTGAAGCAATAGAGATAGCTAATAAAGTAGGTTATCCTGTCATGGTAAGACCATCTTATGTTTTAGGTGGAAGAGCGATGGAAATAGTCCATTCAGAAACTGAACTTAAAAGATATTTTACTAGAGCTCAAAATTTTGTACCTGGTCAAACTATATTAGTTGATCAATATATTGATGGAATTGAAATTGAAATTGATGCTGTTTGTGATAAAGAAAATGTATTAATTCCAGGAATTATGCAACATGTTGAAAGGGCAGGAGTGCATTCAGGAGACAGTACAGCTGTTTATCCTGCATATGATCTTTCATCAGATGAAAAAAAATCAATAATTAATGCTACAGAAAGCTTAGGTAAAACATTAGGTATTGAAGGGTTAATGAATATTCAGTTCATAGTTAAGAGATCAAAAAAATCTTTTTTTGATAATAAAGATTTAAATAAATTTCAAGAAAAATCAGTTTTATATGTAATAGAAGTAAATCCTAGATCGAGCAGAACAATACCTTTTATCTCTAAAGTAACTGACGTTCCAATGATTGATTTAGCAATAAAAGTTATGCTTGGAGAGAAATTGAAAAACTTGAAATATGGTACAGGTTTGATCAAAGAAAAAAAATTATTTGCTGTAAAATCTCCAGTTTTTTCTATGTCTAAACTATCTGGAGTAGATACTTATCTTGGACCAGAAATGAAATCTACAGGAGAAGTAATGGGAATTGATGATAATTTACCTGATGCTATGAAAAAAGCTATGATTGGAGCTGGAATGGAAATAAATCCCCAAACGAACTTTTTATTATCTATAGCAGATAGAGATAAAGAAGATTCTGTTGGTTTTATAAAAAAACTAGCTGCTAATGGGAATAAAATGTACGCCACAGAAGGGACTCATAATTTTATAAAATCCCTTGGAATTGACTCAACAATGGTTAACAAAATTTTATCTCAATCTCCAACTGTTTTAGATGTTATTAATCAGGGTAATGTTGGAGCAGTATTGAATACTGTTACAGGTAATAGATCTTCTATGCAAGATGGATATCATATAAGAAGAAAAGCAACAGAATTTTCTATTCCTTGCTACACTTCAATAGATACAGCTTATGCGACTATAGCTAACAACTTTACTAAATCTTTTAAAGTTGGAACTGTAGATGATTACTTGAAAAATGGCTAGGCTTTCACTGCTCTTACGGACAACCAATTTCTTGGAACTGTTGTCAAAGACATTTCACTGAAAACTTCCTTAAGAGCTTTTTGTAAGGTTTTTTTCCCTATTTCAAGTGGCACACCTGGTAACACTCCTTCAATCCAGTCTTTAAATTCACTTATATAATGAAAGCCATCAATAGGAACTTGATATGCACTTGCTTTCATGTGCTCAATTTTATATCCAGTATTTTCTAATAGAGACTTATAATCTTCTGGAGTTAGTTGTTTTCTCGATGAAACTTTTTCACTCTTAACAGGTTTCAAATTATAATCTTTATTTAGTAGTCTTAGAGATCTAAACATCCATTTTCTGTAAAATTGATGAGATTCTGTTGGATGAGAACCTTCATAAAAAGATGTGTTAAATGCTAATACACCATTATTTGATAATTTATTACCAATATCTTTAAGCAATTGAATCTTATCAGGAACATAATGAATTGAATTGCAATAAATCATTGCATCAGCTTTATCTTTTACAGCATCAGTTAAATTTTGAACTTCTGAATGTACAAATTTTACTATAGGATTATTTTCAAGTTCACTTGCGGCAGTTTTTAAAGCACTTTTTGAAGTATCAACAGCATAAATTACTGATTCTTTTGCAGATATTATTTTTTCTAATATTAATTTAGTAATATTTCCAGTTCCACATCCAAGATCAACTATTGCTTTTCTATCGTAAATATCTGCAAGTTCAACAAATTCTGAATTGATTGAACTATAAAAAGGTAGATTTGCAAAAGCATTGAATGCATATTGTTCACTTTGTGATTGGTTTGACATTTTAACTATATAATTGTTTTATTTAAGTATGATTTAATCATTTGATTATCTTATATTAGGATAACATCAAATGTTATTATTTTTATAATACTATTGTGTAAAAATGAAAAAAACTAGATCTAAAAAAAAACTATTCGTCTTATTAATAATATTTATATTATTATCTATTACTGGATGTAGTGATAAAAGAGAAATCATAATGGTAGCTGCTTCATTGGAAGATGTAGTTAATAATGAGTATATAAAATTTGGAAGTAATGAAATATTTATTAATTATGGAGGATCATTAAGTTTAGCTAGAAGGATACAATCAAATAATAAAAAAATTGGAGGTGTTATTTTTGCATCTAAAGATTCTTTAGATATTCTTATTAATAAGAATCTAATTGATGAAAGTTCTATAAACATATTAGCTTCAAATTCTCTGGTAATAGTTACAAATTCTAAAAATAGATACACACTGGAGGATATATTTAATATCAATAATACATTATTAGTTTCTGACCCTGAAATTGCTCCTGCAGGAGTTTATGCTTCTCAAGCTATCAAAAATATATTTTCAGAAGACTTTATAAATAAAAATATTATATATTCAGGAGATGTAACTTATGTTTCAAATATACTTAAAAATGATAAAGATCTTTTTGGAATTATTTATAATACAGAAGCAATAAAAAATGATTTAAACGTGATTTATAGAATACCTTTAGATTATCACGATAAAATAGAGTATAAAGTGGGCGTTTTAAAAAATAATGACAATGAAAAAATTAGCGAGTTTTTAAATATAATTAGATCAGAAAGTATTAAAGATAAACTTAGGGAGCTGGGATTCTTGGTTAAATAAATGGATATATTAAATATAATAATGGTAACTCTGAAAATTTCTTTATTGGCTACATTTATTTGTTTTGTATTTTCTCTTATATTTTCTTACATTTCTATTAAATTTACTAAATTAACTTTTTTTATAGATATTATTACAACTCTTCCTTTAGCTTTACCTCCAGTAATAACTGGTTATTTTTTGATATTTATCAGTGATGGAAACATAGCTTTTGAATGGATTGGGGGAAGCTTGGCTTGTGCAATAATAGCTCTTCCTTTAGTTTATAGGACTATTTTAATTACATTAAATTCTATTGATTCTTCTTTAATAAATACTTCTAGAATATTAGGTGCTAATAAGAGAAATACTTTTTTATATGTTATATTTCCAGTTATTAAAACTGGTATTTTTTCTGCAATTTTTTTAGGATTTATTAGATCTATTTCTGAGTTTGGAGCAACAATGATTGTATCAGGTAATATTTCTGGAAAAACTCAGACTTTATCTACGGCTATTTATACTTCAATACAGAATGGTAACACTACTAAACTTATTCAATTATCTAGTGTGTCGATTTTTTTAGCAGTAATAACAGTTATTATTTTTAATATTATTAGAAAAAAACAAAACTTTGATAACCTTTTATGAACAAAATAAAATTTGATATTACTACTCAAATAGGTAATTTTGAAATTTCTTCAGCTGCTGAGTTTGCTGATGGAATAAATTATATTTGGGGAAGATCTGGAAACGGAAAAACAACTATTTTGAATTCCTTAGCCGGATTTATACCTATAAAAAATGGTGAAATTAAACTAAATGACAAAGTTTTATATTCCACTGATAAAAAAATCAATTTGTCTCCTGAAGAAAGAGAAATATCTTATATACAGCAAACCGATAAACTGTTTCAAAATTTTACAGTTTTAGAAAATATACAATTTGGATATAAATTTTTAAAACAAAATGAAAAAAAAATAACTCCAAATGAATGTCTATCTTTGTTTAAATTAAATGAATTATCTCATATGTATCCTCACAACTTATCTGGAGGTCAAAAGCAAAAAGTGTCATTAGCTAGAGCTATGGCTAGAAATGGTAAAGTTTTACTGTTAGATGAACCTATAAATTCATTAGATCTTTTTTCAAGAAAAGAAATTTTATATATTTTAAAAAAATCTGCAAAAGATTTAAATCTTTGTATTCTATTTGTTACACATTTCCTTGATGATATATTTGAATCTTCTAATAATATACTTTTAGTTGATAAGGGTTTAGCTAAAAAGAAAGTCCTAAAAGAAAATATTTTAAAGCATTGGGAAAATGATGACGAATTTTTGAATCAAATTGAAAGTGATGGAGAATTTGATAGGAAGTTTTTTTCTTCTCTAAGTGTTATTTTATCAAAGAAGAATTTTTCTGATATGAATTCAGGATTTTATTTTACAGGGCAAGTAGAGAATATATATAAAAGTGAAAAAATGTCATTAATCAAAGTATTTTCAAATAAAGATTATTATATTTCCATAGATAATAATCTTTTAGATAGTCTAAACTTAACCCTAAAGTCAGAAGTAAATTGCTTTGTATATAGAAATTTAATCTCATGATAACTTTTAATCAAAAATTATTAAAAAATATAAAAGAAAAAAAATCTTTTGTAATTGTTGGTCTTGATCCTAATTTAGATAAAATGCCTATCAAGAACATTTTTGATTTTAATAAAAAGATAATTGATTCTACATATGACTTAGTTATTGGTTATAAACCTCAATTAGCTTTTTATGAATCTTATGGCTTTGAAGGATTAAAAGCTTTAGAAAATACAATCCAGTATATTAAAGATTTACCAGAAAAAAAAATAATTATTGGAGATTGTAAAAGATCAGATATAGACTCTACTTCAGAGGCTTATGCGAAAGCAATGTTTGAATTTTGGGATTTTGATTCTATTACAGTTGTACCTTTTTTTGGAACTGATGGTATTGAACCTTTTATATCTCGTCCTGAAAAAGGAGTTTTTATAATTTGTAAATCCTCAAATAAATCAGGTGGACAAATACAAGATTTTTTTTCTGAAAAAGAAAATATGTATCTATACGAAAAAATTGCTAAATTATCTAATGATTTGAATAATAATAATAATGTAGGACTTGTGATGGGAGCAACATATCCAGACCAACTTTCTATAATAAGGAAATCAGCACCTGATCTTCCTTTTTTGATTCCTGGGATAGGACATCAAAAAGGAGATCTTAATAAAGTGTTAAAATCAGCAATCACTACTAAGCCCATCATTCTTATTAATTCATCTAGAGGTATTATTTATGCATCTGATGATAAAAATGATTTCGATTTAAAAGCTAGAGAAAAAGTTTTGGGTATTAATGAACAAATTAATAATATTTATTCATTTTAAAAACATGTCTTAAATTTGTTGACCTAAATTTCAAATTATATATTCTATTAATATGTATA
Organism: Dehalococcoidales bacterium; assembly: GCA_009937255.1. Taxonomy (GTDB): domain Bacteria; phylum Chloroflexota; class Dehalococcoidia; order Lucifugimonadales; family Lucifugimonadaceae; genus TMED-70. The sequence goes on along the minus strand of JAACCT010000037.1, from coordinate 14,767 downwards.
AAATGCTTGTAGATAGCTTAAAGATTAATGCAATGGGTCAGAGAGTTTTAATTCTTAAACAAAAGTCTGGTTCATTATTTCTTGCTATTTGGATTGCTGCAGCAGAAGCTGATGCAATTGCAATTCGAATGCAAAAAGTTGAAATCCCTAGACCACTGACTCATGATCTTTTTTGTAATACAGTTGAAAAATTTGGAGCAACTGTAGAAAAAATTATTATTAATAATCTTGATAATGGAACTTATTTTGCAAACATAATCATCTCTTTTCAAGGAAAAGAAATTGAATTAGATGCTAGGCCTTCTGATGCTTTAGTAATTGCACTGAAATTAAATATAGATATTCTTTGTGATAAGAAAGTTTTAGAAAAAGCTGGTTTCCAAAAATCTAAATTGGATATTGATAATCCTTTAGAAGAGCAAACTGAAATTGATGACAAAACTTCTACTTATTCTCCACTTGGTGAAAAGGAAAGAAGAAGTCTTTCAGTTTTTGAATCTTTTATTGAGAGTTTAGATATTGATGAAAAATAATAAATCAACAAATGATCCTTCATCAAAATCAATTTACTATTCAATTCTTCTTGCAGGAAAATATTTAGGTTTAGGTTGGATTATGGTGACTCCAACTATAATTCTAACTTTCATTGGAAATTTTTTTGATAATAAGTTAAATCTTGGCTATTTTATGACCTTAATTGGTTTGATGATTGGACTTTTTATAGGTATTATTGGAACGGTTAGAATTTTAAAAAGTTAAAAAATAATATAAGAATACTTACTTAATGTTTTTAAAGCCTAAATTTATAATTTTATTTACCTCAATTTTTGCAATATTTGTCATTTCTGTACTTGGTGGTGCACTTGGCGCTAGCTTTGGGTTTGGGTTTCTTGGTGGACCTATGCCATTTATTTCAATTGCAGCTGAGACCGTTTTTAGTGTTTCTTCTCCTTTTAGTTATGATTTAAAAAATTCTACAATCATGCTCTGGATGGCGATGTTACTACTAATAGTTTTATCCTGGTTTGCCACAAGAAATATTAAAGAAATTCCATCTGGGTTACAAAATATATTTGAATTGATTTTTCAATTCTTCATTGACACAGCTGAAGAAGCCGGTGGAAAAAATGCTAAAAGATTCTTACCTGTAGTAATTACAATATTTTTAGGTGTACTAGCATTTAACTGGATGGGTATTTTGCCTGGAGTTGGATCAATTGGAAAAATTGAAACAGTAGAAGAATGGGTTCATCATCATTCTCATTCGGGGCATTGCTCTGAAGTAGGAAGTGATGATCATAGTATAAGCAAAATAATTTCAGAATTATGCGTATTAGAAGAGGAATCTTCTCATGGATTTGTAGTTTTTGATGATGCTGGATTTTTAAGTATAATGCCTCTCGGAAGAGGAGAATCTGCTAGAGCTCCATTAAGTGCTATTGGTGGATATGAACCAGAAGAAATCCACGAAATTAAAAAGAAAATTGAATCTGGATCAAAACCTGAAGATATACCAGAATTAGTAGCTATTCAAGAAAATATTCATTCAGGTAAAGTAATTAATTTATATGAAGATCCTAGTGATGGAAAAATAAGCCCTAGATCATATTTAGGAAAATCAACAGGAGAATTAATCCCATTTTTCAGAGGAGCATCAACGGATGTTAATACCACATTAGCAATTGCTATTTTTTCAATGATTGCTATCCAATTCTGGGGTTTTTCTTCTTTAGGGTTTAAAGGTTATGGAGGAAAATTTATAAACTTTTCTCATGGCCCTATCAATGCCTTTGTAGGTATTTTAGAATTATTTGGAGAATTTGCTAAAACTATAAGTTTTACGTTTAGACTTTTTGGAAATATGTTTGCTGGTGAAATTGTTTTAATTTCTATGGGATTTTTACTTCCTTTAATAGGAATGATTCCATTTATGGGATTAGAATTATTTGTTGGTGTAATCCAAGCATTTATATTTTCAATGTTAACTTTAGTTTTTGGTGTGATGGCGGTTACAGCACATGAAGAGCATGAAGAACATGATTAGCAAATTTTTTAGTAAGTAAATAAAATGAAGGGAGCATAAGATGGCAAGTGAATGGCAACCAATCGGAGCAGCTTTATCAATGGGTTTAGGTGCAGTAGGTTCTGGTTTAGGAATAGGAATGTTAGCAAACGGAGCTTTGCAATCATTGGGAAGAAATCCTGAAGCAAGAGGACCTATTCAACAAAGTATGATTTTAGCTATTGCTTTTACTGAAGCGATTGCTATTTATTCATTAGTTGTAGCCATATTGATATTATTTGTACTATAAAATTTTCAGCTGAGGATAACTCAGCTGAAAAAAAACTGGAGATAAAAATATGGATGCATTAGGAATAAATTTATCAGGATTATTAACTCAACTTATAAGTTTTGTAATTTTGTTTTTAATTTTAAGAAAACTTCTTTTTGGACCTATTAGTTCAATGCTGCAAACTAGAGCTAATAAAATTCAAGAAAGCTTAGATACAGCTGAGAGGGTTAAAAATGAAGCAGATGAATCTGCTGAAAGATTAGAAAAAGAAATTAATATAGCTAGGCAAGAAGGTCAGAAACTTATAAGTGATGCTAGAGAGTCTGCTGAGAAATATAGAACTCAGGAAATGGAAAAAGCTAAAGAGGAATCTTTAGATATTGTAAATAAGGCCAATAAGGCTATAGAAAAAGAACGAGATCTAGCAATTCAAAGTGTTAGAAAAGAATTTTCATCATTAGTAATTTCTGCAGCTTCTAAAGTGGTTGAAAAGTCTATTGAAGAAAAAGACCATAAAGATTTAATTGATAATGTACTCAAAGAGGAAGTTGAAAAATAAATAAATTATGGCAAGTTCAATTGTAAAAAGATATGCAAAAGCAATTTTAGAAATAGCATCTGAAACAAAAAAAATGGATGCTTGGGGTAAAGATTTTAAGAATGCTGAGGAAATTATATTAGATGAAGATTTAAATTCTTTTTTAAGTTCTCCTCAAGTCCCTTTTGCTGAAAAGTTTAAATCAATTGATACTTTAATGAAGAATTATGAGCCTTTGTTTTTAAATTTCATCAAAGTATTAATAAATAGAAATCATGTAGATTTATTTAAACATATTATGAGTGAATTTTATGATCAAAATCAAATATTAAAAGGTAAAGTTTCAGCTACTATTACTTCTTCAATCAAGTTATCAAATGACCAGAAGAAAATGTTGATTGAGAAAATCTGTAATATTTTTAATGTTACAGATGTTGAAATCATAGAGAATATAGATGAATCTATTCTTGGTGGTTTCATCATTAGAGTTGGAGATACTATTATAGATTCATCTACAAAAAATAAACTGAATGAACTAGAAAAACACTTGTTGAAATCAACGTTAGTAAATTAAATATGGAGAAAAATCATGTCACCAAATAGTCAAGATATAGCATCAATAATTAAGCGCCAAATTGAAGATTTTGGTGGAGACTTTACTATGGTTGATATAGGAACCGTAGTCGAAGCTGGAGATGGAGTTGTTAGAATACATGGCCTGTCAGGAGTTAAAGTAAATGAACTTTTACAATTTCCAAATGATATTATTGGCCTGGCATTAAATCTTGAAGAAGATAGTGTTGGAGCTGTTATTTTAGGTGACTATATTGGAATTAAAGAAGGTGATGAAGTTAAATCTACAGGAAGAATTGTTGAAGTTCCTGTTGGAGAAAATCTTTTAGGTAGAGTGGTTGATCCACTTGGTAGACCTATTGATGGTAGAGGCGATATTGATACTTCAGAATCTTTTCCTGTAGAAAAAATTGCTGCAGGTGTTGTTGAAAGAAAATCAATTGATCAGCCTGTACAATTTGGATTAAAAATTGTTGATGCTATGGTTCCTGTTGGAAGAGGCCAAAGAGAATTAGTTATTGGTGACAGAACAACGGGTAAAACCTCTCTATGTATTGATGCATTAATTAATCAAAAAGACTCTGATATTATAGGGATTTATGTAGCAATAGGACAAAAAGCATCTAAAGTAGCTTCAGTTGTGACTAGATTAGAAGAGCAAGGGGCGTTAGAAAATACAATTATAGTTACAGCAAATGCATCTGATTCTGCTGCTCTTCAATATTTAGCTCCTTACGCAGGAGTTACCATGGCTGAATTTTTTATGGCACAAGGAAAAGATGTTCTTATTGTGTACGATGACTTAAGTAAACATGCTTGGGCTTACAGGCAAATGTCACTTTTATTAAGAAGGCCTCCAGGTAGAGAAGCATATCCAGGTGATGTTTTTTATCTACATTCTCGATTGTTAGAAAGAGCTGCAAAATTAGATGAAAAATATGGAGGAGGGTCAATTACTGCACTCCCAATAATAGAAACTCAAGCTGGAGATGTTTCTGGTTACATACCTACAAATGTTATTTCTATTACAGATGGCCAATTATATCTTGAACCAGATTTGTTTAACTCTGGAATAAGGCCAGCTGTTAATGCAGGTTTGTCAGTTACACGTGTTGGTTCATCAGCTCAAAGAAAAGCTATGAAAGAAGTATCTGGTTCACTAAAAGGTGAAATGGCTCAATATGATTCTCTTAAGACGTTTGCTCAATTTGGAACAGATGATCTTGATGCTATTACTAAACAGCAGTTAGCTAGAGGTGAAAGGCTTACAGAATTATTAAAACAAAATGAAAATGAGCCACTCTCTTTTCAAAATCAAGTTTCTATATTTTATGCTGCTAATCAAGGAGCTTTAGATGACATCCCAATAGAAGAAATTAGAAATTTTGAAACTAGTTGGTATGATTTTATATCAGCTAATTCACCAGAAACTATGAAAGCTATATCTGAAGAAGGAATACTATCTGATGATTCTAAGAAAAAACTTGATGAAGCAATAAAAACATTTAAGGGAACTTTTGGGAATTAATTAATATGCCAAGTACTAAAGAATTAAGAGCTAGAATACGATCTGTATCTAATACTTCAAAAGTAACAGGTGCTATGCAGTTAATTGCTGCCTCTAAGATGAGAAGAGCACAAGATCAAGTAATGCAGGGTAAAAAATATTCAGAAACTTTATATAAATTATTAATGAATCTTTCTTCATCAGTCGATGAAGAAAAAGAAAATATACCCTTACTAGAAAATAGAGTAATCAAAAATAAACTGATGATTTTAATTACTCCTGAAAGAGGACTTGCTGGAGCTTTGGTGGGAAATATAAATAAAAAAGCTCTAGAAGTTATAAGTTCTTCTGAAGAAAATTATACTATTTTGTCAGTTGGTAAAAAAGGATTTAGATTTTTAAACTCTAGAGGACATGATATAGTTGAACAATTAATAATACCTGATAGACCTGAATTATCAGATACTATTAAAATTTCAGAAATTGCAATTAAAGGATTTCTTGAGAAAAAGTGGGATCAAGTAGATTTACTTTACAGTGAATTCTTCAACACGACATCCCAAGTACCTAAGTCTCAAGTAATACTCCCTATTTCTAATCCTGAATCTACAAATTTAATTGGATCTAAAGATTATATTTATGAGCCTTCAGCATATGATGTTTTAAAAGATATAACGCCTAAATATGTTAGGTCTCAAATTTATCAGTCAATTTTAGAATCTTTTGCAAGCGAACATTCTGCGAGAATGGTAGCTATGCAAAATGCAACAGATAATGCAAACGAACTAATCGGAGAACTTACATTAGATTTAAATAAAGCAAGGCAAGAAACAATAACTGCAGAACTACTAGACTTAATTGGCGGTATATCTGCATTAGAAGGTAAATAAAGGAGTAAATTATGGCTAAAGGAGATAAAGGTAAAGTAGTTCAAGTAATTGGAACTGTTGTAGACGTTGGATTTGAACAAAACAACCTCCCTGAAATTTTTCATGCTTTAGAACTAGAAAATGAAGGTGAAAGACTGGTTTTAGAAGTTGAGCAACATGTTGGTAATTCTTGGGCTAGATGTCTAGCTTTGGGTCCTACAGAAGGTTTAGCTAGAGGTGTTGAAGTTACAGATACAGGATCCCCTGTATCCGTTCCTGTTGGAAAAGATTCTCTAGGAAGATTATTTAATGTTATTGGAGAGCCAATTGATGATGGTGAACCTATAAATAAGGATGCTATAAAATGGCCTATACATAGAAAGGCTCCAGATTTTGATCAACAATCAGGATCAATTGAAGTTCTTGAAACAGGCATAAAAGTATTAGATTTAATTACACCTTTTGCTAAAGGTGGAAAAATTGGAGCTTATGGTGGAGCTGGTGTAGGTAAAACAGTTATTATTACTGAATTAATTAGAAATATTGCTCAAGAGCATTCAGGAGTTTCTGTTTTTGCTGGTGTTGGAGAACGCTCAAGAGAAGGAAATGATTTGTATCATGAAATGCAAGATTATGGAGTTTTGGATTCAACAGCATTAGTTTTTGGTCAAATGAATGAACCTCCAGGTACTAGAGCAAGAATAGCTCTTACTGGATTAACTATGGCTGAATATTTTAGAGATGAAGAAAAACAAGATGTACTTTTGTTTGTTGATAATATTTATAGATATATTCTTGCTGGAATGGAAGTGTCTGCTCTTTTAGGGAGAATGCCTTCTGCAGTAGGTTATCAACCAACTTTATCAACTGAAATGGGAGACTTAGAAGAAAGAATTACAACTACAGTTAATGGTTCTATAACATCTTTTCAAGCAGTTTATGTCCCTGCTGACGACTATACAGATCCTGGAATTGTGACTACATTTGGTCACCTTGATGCAAATGTTTCATTGGATAGAGCTTTAGCAGCACAATTTCTTTTTCCTGCTGTAGATCCTTTGGCTTCTAATTCAAGAATAATGGAACCTGCTATTGTAGGAGAAGATCATTACAATGCTGCTAGAGGTGTTCAACAAGTTTTGCAAAGATATAAAGACTTACAAGATGTAATTGCCATACTTGGTATTGATGAGCTATCAGAAGAAGATCAAATTATAGTTGGAAGAGCTAGAAAAATACAAAGATTCTTAACTCAACCATTTTTTGTTGGTGAAGTTTTTACAGGTATACCTGGAAAATATGTTCCTGTTACAGAGACAGTAAAAGGATTTTTAGAAATCATTGATGGTAAACATGATGATTTACCTGAACAGGCATTTTATATGGTAGGTGGAATAGAAGAAGCTGTTGCAAAAGCCGAAGAAATGAAAAAACAAATTGAAAATAACTAGATTAAATGCCAAATAATTTAAATGTAAATATAGTATCTCCTTCTGGTGAAATACTTTCAGGGGAAGCTAAAAGTGTTATTGCTCCGGGATCATTAGGTCAAATGACTATTTTGCCAAAACATGCATCACTACTATCATCTTTATCAAAAGGTAAAATTATAGTAAATTTGGAAAATGGTGAAGGTTCGGAATTCGAAATAGATGCAGGCTTTTTAGAAGTTTCAAATGATAAGTTAACGATAATTATAGAGAAACTTTCTCAATAATTTATTAGTTTCTCTATAATTACTTAGGCTACTTTGCTACTTTGTATCTTTTTTAGCATGCCTAAAGCTTCATCTTTGGATATTTCCCTACTACATTGAATGCAAGCAAGGTGATATTTGCCCTCTGAATGACTATTTATCTCTATATCGCCACCACATTGGCACATTTTAGAATAAATCACTTAATACTTCCTTATAATTTTTTACTATTTTCAATCCAATATAATAACTGCACTTATCGTAATAATCAAGCTTTTTTATAATTTATTCGTTAACAAAGTGTTAACTAATTAAATTTATAATATTAATTAGTCGGATTCATTCTTTTTTAAATTGACATGAGTCGTGTTAATAATTATACTTTATACCAAGGGAATACTTATGATTAATAATCGAGGTTGGATGATTTCTAAGTCAGTTTCAATTACAACTGGCAGAAATGAACAAAAAATTGAAAGCCAAGAGTTTGCTTATGACCCAGTTATAGGTGTTTATACTATTAGTGTAGCTTCTGATTTGATTTCAATGCATCCTAATACCTTGAGGAAATATGATAGAAATGGTTTAGTTAAGCCCTCAAGAACTATTGGTAAAAGAAGGTTATATTCTAAAAATGACTTAATTAAGTTACAAATTGTTAAACTGCTTACAGAAAAATATGGATTAAATTTAGAAGGTGCAAAATTAGTGTTAGCTTTATCTATGCGAATTCAAGAAATAGTTGGCTTGTTAGAACAAGGGGTTAGTAGTCAATTTTATAAAAATTCTGCAAAAGTTGCTTCTTTAGAATTGAGAAAGCTTTTTTTAGATTTAGGTATTAAGATTTAGAAAATAAAAAGGTATTTATGGCAAAGTCAAATAAAAAAATAAAAGATTTAGAAAATGAAATTGAAAAACTATCGGATGAAAGAGATAAATATTTAGATATAGCTCAGAGAGCTCAAGCAGATCTAGTTAATTTGAGAAAAAAAATTAGTATAGATATGAAAGATTCTGAAGTTAAATCTCAACGTAAAATTTTATATCAAATAATTAATATTATCGATCAAATGAATATGGCACTGACTGCTAAAGTGAATACTAAAACGTATAAATCTTGGATTCAAGGGATTGATTCTATCAATAAAAATTTTATTGCGACTCTCTCAACTTTTAATTTTATAGAAATTAACTATACAGAAGGTGATAAATTTGACCCTAATATTCACGAAGCCATTACCAAAATTCAAACAACTGATTTTGAAGATGGAGATATAGTTAATCAAATCTCATCAGGATATAAACAAAATGACTATTTGTTACGACCAATATTAGTATCAATAGCTGAAAAAAAAGAAAAATAATTTTTAATAGAAAAGGAAATTTATAATGGCAAAAGTAATAGGTATAGATTTAGGAACAACTAATTCTGCTATGGCAGTTATGGAATCAGGAGAGCCTTCTGTAATTGAAAATAATGAAGGAAAAAGAACAACTCCTTCAGTTGTAGCACTCAATGTTAAGTCTAATGAAAGATTTGTTGGGGAGACTGCAAAAAGACAGTCTATAACTAATCCTGAAAATACTGTGTACTCTGCAAAAAGATTTATGGGACGCAGAATTGCAGATTCAGATATAAAAAAAGAATCTTCAAAGGTCTCCTATAAGCTTAATAAGAGAACTAATGGAGATTTGGGTATTAAGTTAGGTGATAAAGATCATGCTCCAGCTGAGATATCAGCTATGGTTTTAAGAAAATTAAAAGAGGATGCAGAAAATAAGCTAGGAGAGAAAGTTGATCAAGCTGTAATTACAGTTCCTGCTTATTTCAATGACTCTCAGAGAGAAGCAACTAAAGTAGCAGGACAAATTGCTGGTTTAGAAGTTCTCAGAATAATTAATGAACCAACTGCTGCTTCTCTAGCATATGGTCTTGATAAAGAAGGAGATAGAGTTATAGCTGTCTATGATCTTGGTGGAGGAACATTTGATGTTACTATATTGCAACTGGGAGAAGGTGTTTTTGAAGTAAAATCTACAAATGGTGATACTCAATTAGGAGGAGATGATTTTGATAATGTAATTGTTGATTACATTTGTAATGATTTTCAAAACGAAAATGGAATAGATTTAAAAAGTGATGCTGCCGCATTACAACGTATAAGAGTTGAGGCTGAAAGATCTAAAATTGAATTATCTTCTTTGAATCAAACAGAGATAAATCTCCCTTTTATTTCTGCAGATTCTAACGGACCTAAGCATCTTCAAATGTCATTATCTCGCGCTAAACTTGAAGAACTTACTGGTCCTTTGGTAGAAAAAACAGTAAAACCAACTTTGAATGCAATTAAAGATGCTGGAATAAAAGCCGAAGAGATAAATGAAGTTGTATTAGTAGGTGGCATGACAAGAATGCCACTTGTTGGAAAAAAAGTTAAAGAATTATTTAAGAAAGAACCTAATAAATCTATCAACCCTGATGAAGTAGTTGCACTTGGGGCTGCTATTCAAGCTGGTGTTCTACAAGGTGATGTCAAGGATGTATTATTATTGGATGTTACTCCACTAACCTTAGGTATAGAGACATTAGGAGGAGTAAAGACACCATTAATTGAAAGAAATACTACAATTCCAACTTCTAAAACTGAAACATTTACAACAGCAGGTGATAATCAACCAAGTGTTGAAATACATGTAGTTCAAGGTGAAAGAGATATGGTTTCTGATAATGTATCTATTGGAAGATTTTCATTAGATGGTATACAACCAGCTCCTAGAGGCGTACCTCAAATTGATGTTACTTTTGATATTGATGCTGATGGAATAGTTACAGTTAAGGCTAAAGATAGAGCAACAAACAAAGAGCAACAGATAACTATAACTGGAAGATCTGGAATGTCTGATGATGAAATAGATAAAATTATTAAAGATGCAGAAAAATTTGCTGAAGAAGATAAAAAATCCAGATCAAAAATTGAAGCAAAAAACTCCGCAGAAGCTGTTGTTTATCAATCTGAAAAACTTATTAAAGAAAATTCTGAAAAAGTACCAGAAAATATAACTTCTGATCTCCAGAGCGAAATCGATAATGTTAAAAATATTTTATCTGTAGAAGAATCTGAATCTGAAGAAATTAATGAGGCCATAGAAAAATTAAATTTAGCCTTACAAGCCTTTGGCCAAAATTTACCTCAACCGGAAAATAATCCTACTGAACCCACAAATGATGATGACAAATCTGATGAAGATGATACTGTTGATGGTGAATATAAAGAAGTTTAGAGAGTGATTATGAAAATTTATCAAATAGGAAAAAGAGTAGTTGTAGAAGATGATAAAAAGATAAAAGATATTACTAAATTACGACCATCTATAAAAACATCTATAGATTTAATTAAGGTTGCTTTAAGTAATGATCTAACAGTTTCTGAATATCTAAAAAAAACCATGGATACAACAGATGGAACTTTTCCTAAACCAATGCTTTCTAATCCAAGAATACCAATTGATTCATTGGAAACTTGGGCATTTGGTGTGACTTATGAAGATTCTATGAAAGAAAGACAAGCAGAATCTGATACCCCAGATGTATATGGAAAGGTATATGTAGCAGATAGACCAGAGGCTTTTTTTAAGAGTACATTAGCGAGAATTAAGGGTAATAATGATCAAGTAGGTATACGAAAAGATTCAACTTGGGATGTACCAGAACCTGAACTAACTTTTATTGTATTTCATGGAAAAATAGTTGGTTTTACAATAGGTAATGATATGTCAAGCAGATCTATTGAAGGTGAAAATCCTCTATATATACCTCAGGCGAAAATTTTTAATAATTCTGCATCAATTGGACCTTGTTGGGTTCCAATTGAATTAATTGATTATAATAACTTAAAAGTTGAAATGATAATTAAAAGAAATTCTAAAGAAGTATTTTCAGGTTCAGGGAATACAAATCTAATGAAAAGAAAATGTGAGGAACTTAATGAATGGCTTCATAGAAGCAATGATATTCCTGACGGTTCAACCGTAATGACAGGAACAGGAACTATACCTCCAGAAGATTTTACGCTACAGCCAGGTGATGAAATTTCTATATCAATTGAAAATATAGGGACATTAACTAATACTGTTATAGAAGTCTAATTTATATTTATTACTCGTATAAGATTAGTATTTCCTTTATAACCTATTGGTAAACCTGCTACCACTACTATTGTATCGCCTTCAGAAGCAAGGTTTTCTTTCTTTACTAAATTTTCTGCAAAAGTAAACATTTTTTCAATTTGATCAAAACCATCAGTCTTAATAGCATTTACACCCCACCTTAAACCTAAATTAATACTAGCTTTTTTATCTGGAGATAATGCGATTACTATTTGTGAAGGTCTATATGCTGCAAGTCTAGCAGCAGTAGACCCAGATTCTGTAAATGCAATTATTAATTTTGCATCAAGTTGTTCGGCAATGTTAGCTGCTCCATGAGCAATTAATTCATCTATAATATTCGAACTAGATGAATCAACATGTTTTAATCTTTTATTTCTTAAGTTATTATGATTGATATCATTTTCAGCGATTTTTGATATTTCTCTCATAAATTCAACGGCTCTAACTGGATAATTTCCTATTGAAGTTTCACCTGAAAGCATTATTGCATCAGATCCATCTAGTACCGCATTATGTACATCTGTTGATTCTGCACTTGTAGGTTGAGGGTTATCTGTCAATGATTCAAGCATTTGAGTCGCAGTTATAACTTCTTTACCTTTTTTATTAGATGAATTAATTATAAATTTTTGAGCTGCAGGAACCTGAGAAATAGGAAGATGTACGCCCAAATCTCCTCTTGCAACCATAATAGAATCTGAGCAGTCAATTATATCTTCTAAATTATCTAAAGCAGTTTGTAGCTCAATTTTAGAAATAATTTTTAGATTTTTACTTCCAATTTTAGATTTTACTCTCTTTATATCTTCAGAATTTCTAACATAAGAAAGTCCAATATAGTCTATATCATTTGCTATTACAAAGTCTAAAGCATTTTGTGTTTCTTCTGTAAAATAATCTAGCATAGAAGGAAATCCTCTTGCTACCACAGCTTTATTGCTACTTATTTTTCCTGGCAAATTTACTTTTGTTATGATTTTAGTTTTTTGAATTTCTGTAACTTCTAGTTCTACAGCACCATCATCAACTAATAATATTGCTCCTATTTGAACATCATTGTGTAGTCTAGATGGCCAAATCTTTATATCGGTTGTGTCTGTACTTTCATCACATTCGAAGCTTAATAAATCGTTTTTATTAGTATTCAAAAAATTATTTGGAATTATGCCTACTCTATATTTAGGACCAGGCAAATCAGCAAGTATAGGTAAAGATTTATTTAAAGAATTAGAAGCTTCTCTTAAATTAGAAATTATTTTTTTATGGTCTTTATTTTCACCGTGAGATAGGTTTATTCTTGCTACGTTCATACCAGCGTTTAATAAATCCTTAATGATTTCAATTGATTCAGATGAAGGACCAATCGTACATACAATTTTAGTTTTTTGTAAATTTAAATTTGAAATTTTCAATCTCCATTTATATTTTTCTAATTTTTAAAAAGTAAAATTTTATTATTATAATTAGAATCTTATTTATATCTTATATAGCGTATTATATATTAAAGAAAAACAACTAAGAGGAATCTATGTCAGAAGAAAACCAGTATTATTTTGAAATACAAAAACACGATTCTGAAATAATTTTAATCGATAATAAGATATTGATTATCAAAAAAGAATTATTATCTCAAAAAGGGATTCCTGATATGAAACAAAAAGTTAATATAATTGATGATAAATTAAATCAACAAAATAAATTACAAATTCAAATTAATCAGTCAATTGATGAATGTAGTGAAATTATTAACGGATTAAATACTACATTATATTCAGGAAAAATAAGAAATAATAAAGAAGTAGAAGCTATTGAACTTGAGCTACAATCTAAAACTAATATATTGGAAGATTTAAATCCTAAAAGTTTAAAAGTTATAGAAAATATTAATAAATTAACTGAACTTAAAGAAAGTTTGGAAATTAAAATAATGACATCTGAAGATAATTGGAATAATTTAGAAATAAAATTAAAAGAACAAATTAAATCATTTGATGCAAAAAAAAATAGCTTAATTGAGATTAAGAATTCTTTGTCTAAAGACTTAAACAAAAATGTTTTAAATTTATATTAAAATTTTTTATCTAAAAGTGGAAATATAGGAATTGCAAAATTAGAAAATAATATTAGTTCTTGTTGCAAAATGGAACTTCCGAATGCATTTATTGAAAAAATTAAATCAACAACTACTCCTATAGTTTGTAATTGTGGGAAATCACTAATAGCGGAGTAAAATTTTGAAATCTTTAGCTTTGATTTCTGATATTTCTAATATTGAAGAAAAGAATAAAATTTTAGATTTTTGTAGTTTTGAAAATTTTGAAATAGATATTTTTACAGATAATAATAATTTTTCATATATTAAAGAAATTATAAAAAAAGAATTTATTTCAAAAATTATTATATTAGAACCTAAACTCTTAGATAAAGATTTATTGGGATTTTGTAAAAAAATGATTTTTTTTGAAAAATCTCAAGTATTGATATATTGTTCTTCATATGATTATCCAGATCCATTTCAAAATGCTATTAGATATTTACCTTATTTTGGAAAAAATCCAGAAAGAATTTCTAAAATTAAGGAATCTATAAATAATAAAGCGTCGAGGGGTCAAGTTTTAGGTAAAGTTCCTTTTGGTTATAAAAAAACCTCTTCTGGTTTTTTTGAAATAAACTTGGATGAATCTAATATAGTGAAATCTCTTTTTTCTATATTTTTAGAAACTAATTCATTAATAGAAACTGTTAAAAGAATAAATACCTTAAGTAAGAAAAATTTTACGAGTCAAAGTGTTAATCATTTAATAAGAAATGATTTTTATATAGGAGTTTATAGAAGATACAATGTAGTAATTCCAAATTCTCACCAAAGACTTATTTCTACTGAAATCTATGATAATGTTGCAAAGATTCTTAATTCTAAACCTCTATCTAAAACCTATAATAAAAATATTTGGTTAGGTATCTTATTTTGCAATATTTGTAGAAATAAACTAAAAATTTCTTATCATAAAAATAATTGGAGAAACAATGGAAAAATAATTTCAAAAAATTATAAATATTATTTTTGTTTACATTTAGATACACCATTTTATAACAAAAAGAAATTAAGTATAAATTTTA
>JAACCT010000036.1 GCA_009937255.1 Dehalococcoidales bacterium | reverse complement strand
TCGTTTATAGATTTCATCAATACATCTACAATTTCAGGTTCAGCATTTTGTATGTATTCTTTAGGAACTCCAATTTTTTTCCCTTTAATATCTTGATTAATTAAACTATTGAAGCTATCAAATTTTTTTTCAAAAGAAGTAGAATCATTTGAATCTTTTCCTGATATTATATTTAGAATTTCTCCACAATCTTTTGCTGATTTTGCAAATGGACCAATCTGATCAAGAGAACTTGCAAAAGCTATTAATCCATAACGACTTACTGTACCATATGTAGGTTTCATTCCTGTTACTCCACATAAAGAGGCTGGCTGTCTTATAGATCCACCGGTATCACTGCCTAACGAACAAGAAGTGAAGCTTGAAGCAACTGCTGCTGCTGGCCCACCACTTGAACCTCCTGGAACTCTAGTTGTATCCCAAGGGTTTTTTACACTCCCAAAAAAAGATGTTTCATTAGAAGAACCCATTGCAAATTCATCTAAATTAGCTTTTCCAATTATTATCCCGCCATTTTCTTTGATTTTTCTTGTAACAAATGCATCATATGGTGGAATATAATTTTCTAATATTTTTGATCCAGCTGTTGTTCTAATATTTTTTGTAGAAATATTATCTTTTAGAATTATAGGAATTCCACTTAAAAATGTTTGATTTATTTCATTTTTATAGTTTTTTTCATCAAAATCCTTTGCTTTTTGAATAGAAGAATCTTCCAATAAAGTTATTATTGAGTTGATTTTTTTATCATTAGTTTTTATGTGACTTAGTGTTTCACAAACTAATTCTTCACTTGTGATTTTTTTCTCTTTAATTAGTGATGATAATTCGGAAGTACTTAAGTTTAAAATTTTATTCATTATCAAAAACTCTTGGTATTTTTATTTGTCCTAAATTAATTTCTGGAGCATTAGAAAGAACTTCTTCATGACTTAAAATTTTACTATCAATATCTTCTCTCAAGCTATTTTCAAGATTTGTAACATGTGCAGTAGGAGCTATATTATCAGTATTTATCTTTTCTAATGATTTAAAACGAGAAATAATTCTTTCAAGGTCACTTAGGATTGAAAAGCTACTATCATCAAACGATAAGGCTGATAATTTAGCAATATTTTCGAATTCTTTTTTTGATATTTTCATAATTAAGATATATAACGCTGTTTTTGAATATTACTTTATTTTAACATGGAATATTCTTCCAATGTAGTGAATAATACTTTGTTGAATCAACAATTAATGTAAATAATTATATAATGTTAATTTATTATTTAATATTGTTTAAGTTAGGTTAAGTTTTGAATTACATCTTTGTCACTGGAGGAGTAGTTAGTTCCTTAGGAAAAGGGATTGTAGCTGCATCTATTGGTAAACTTCTTATTTCTAGAGGAATTAAAGTATCTGTAATAAAACTTGATCCATACCTAAATGTTGACCCAGGAACTATGTCTCCTTTTCAACATGGAGAAGTTTTTGTAACTATTGATGGATGTGAAACAGATCTAGATCTTGGACATTATGAAAGATTCATGGATGTTGAGCTTTCTAAAAAATCTAATGTTACAGCTGGTCAAATCTATACAGAAGTTTTAGATAAAGAAAGATCAGGATATTATTTGGGAGGAACAATCCAAACTGTTCCTCATGTAACTGATGCGATTAAATCCAAAATCTTTGAACTTTCAGAAAGTTCTTCTGCTGACGTAATAATGGTAGAAGTCGGAGGAACTATAGGAGATATAGAAGGGCAGCCTTTTATAGAAGCTATTAGACAAATTAGAAATGATCCTTCAACAGACAATGCATTTTATTTACACTTAACTCTTTTGCCATATCTTTCAACTTCAGATGAAATTAAAACAAAACCTACCCAACATTCAGTTCAAGCACTTAGAGGAATGGGGATTCAACCTGATTCCATAATTTGTAGAGCAGAGAAAGATGTAGAAAATTCAGTAAAAGAAAAAATATCTCTATACTGTGATGTTCCTACTGAGAATGTCATTTCATTAAGGGATTTTAAAAGCGTTTACGATGTTCCTGTGCATTTAGAAAATCAAGGATTAGGAAATATATTAATTAATAGACTTGGCTTCGAAGAAGTTAATCCAGATTTGAAAAACTGGAAAAAACTTTGTTCCAACATTAATCAAGCTCATGAAACTATTGATGTTGGAGTAGTTGGGAAATATGTAGAGTTGCCAGACTCTTATCTTTCTGTAACAGAAGCAATCAAGCACGCAGCTGCAAATAATTCTACAAATGTTAATATAAATTGGATTGATTCTGAATCACTATCTGATAGTAATACAAACGACTTTTTTGATGAATTATCCGGAATAATTGTTCCTGGAGGATTTGGCTAAAGAGGAGTTATAGGGATGCTTCAAGCGGCAAAGTTTTGTAGAGAATATAAAATTCCTTATTTAGGCTTATGCCTTGGTATGCAAATAATGGTTATAGAATTTTCAAAGAATGTCTTAGGTCTTTCTGATGCTAATTCTACAGAATTTGATATAGAAACTAGTAATCCTGTGATAGATATTATTGAATCTCAAAAAGGTCTCCAAGAAACAGGAGGAACTATGAGATTAGGAGGATATAGGTGCGATTTACAAGAAAATTCCTTAGCTAGAGAAATTTATAAAAAAGAAACTATAGTAGAGCGTCATCGTCATAGATATGAATTTAATGACTATTATAAAGAAATCCTTAATTCTAAAGGTTTTATAACCTCTGGTGTTTGTCCTGATAATAATTTAGTTGAAATATCTGAGTTATCTGATCATCCTTTTATGATAGGGAGTCAATTTCACCCTGAATTTGCTTCAAGGCTTGACAAACCTCACCCTCTCTTTGATTATTTTATGAAAGCTTCATTAAACCAAAAAAAAATTGGAGCTCAGTTCAGGCTATAGATTATTTGACCAACTACTAAATTATGGATAGAATATTTTATATCAAACAATTTTTTGATTCCCCTTACTTTCTTATTACCCCAAAAATAACTAATCAAAAAATCAAATAAATAAATTTAATTAGGAAAATTAGATTGACAACTTCTAAAACAGAAAACGAAAATTCTGAAAAAAAACC
>JAACCT010000008.1 GCA_009937255.1 Dehalococcoidales bacterium | reverse complement strand
TCTCCTATGCCCATCCAAGCTGGTCCTGCATTTTCCATTATAGTTTTAACATCTGCAAAATCTAAGTTTATTTCACCAGGAACTAATATCAATTCAGCTATAGATTGAATTCCAACTTTTAATACATCGTCCGCAAGATTAAATGCTTCTGACATAGATAAATTATTTTCAGTTTGAAGCAATCTATCATTAGGGACCACGATTAATGTATCAACATGTTTTTTTAGATTTTCAATACCTTCAAGTGCTGCATCTAGTCTTTGTGTACCCTCAAACCCAAATGGTTTAGTTACTACACCGATTGTTAATGCTCCTGAATTTCTCGCTATTTCAGCAATTACAGGCGCTGCTCCAGTTCCAGAGCCTCCACCCATTCCAGATGCAATAAAAACCATATCAGCTTTGTCCATATATTCTTTAATTTCAGATCTATTTTCTTCTGCTGCTTGCTTTCCTCTAGATGGGTCACCACCAACACCCATTCCTCTTGCAATCCTATCTCCAATTCTTATTTTTTCTGGAATTATAGAATTTTCTAAGGCTTGATTATCAGTATTTACAGCAATAAATTCTATACCCGAAATAGCATCTTTATACATCCTATTAATAGCATTCCCGCCACCACCTCCAACGCCAAATACTTTAATGTTAGCTGTACCGAAGCCAATTAGTCTTTCTTGTACCATAATAGTTTCCCCATTTTTATATATTCAATATTAAAGAAATACAGATAATTAAATCTAAAGTAAAAATAAAATAAATTAACCTTTAAAATTAAACCAATTTAAGGCAATATTGAATATATATTTAATTTTAAAATAAAGATAAATTTATAAAAAATATAAAAAATATTAATTTGGAGTAACAATATGAACGGTTATGATGCTGTCGTAGATATATTAAAAAAAGAAGGCTTTGAATGGATAGCTTGTTTCCCTGCAAATCCATTAATTGAAGCTGCAGGTAAAGGTGGTCTTAAGCCGATAGTTTTCAGACAAGAACGTGGCGGGATTATGGCTGCAGATGGATATGCAAGAATGCTAGCAAGCCAAGGTAAAAGAGGAGTATTTTGCTCTCAAGGTGGACCTGGAATAGAAAATTCTTTCGGAGGATTTGCTCAAGCATGGGCTGAAGCTGTTCCAGTTCTATATCTTCCAGCTGGATCTCCTGCAAATGTAGCAGAAGTAAAACCAAATTTTGATCCTCAAACTAACTTTGCTCATATAACTAAATGGCATTCTTCAATAACAAAGAGCTCTGAAATTTCTAATCAAATGAGAAGGGCTATGGCGCAATTGAAAAATGGTAGACCAGGACCAGTGCTTCTTGAAATGAGAAGCGATGCTATGTCAGGAGAAGTAGATAATACAGATGATTATTCAAGTCCTAATAGTATCTTAACTTCTCCAAGTCTTTCAGATGTTAAGGATGCAGTTAAAGCTCTTGGAAATGCTAAAAACCCTGTGATTTGGGCAGGACAAGGAATTCTATACGGTGCAGCTACAGAAGAACTAAAAGAATTTGCAGAAATAATGCAAATTCCTGTTATTACTACAATGCCAGGAAAATCTACGTTTGATGAACGTCATCCTCTATCATTAGGAGCTGCAAATAGAACTGCTCCTAAAGCTGTATGGTCTTGGCTAAAAGATTCTGATGTGCTCATAGGTTGAGGTACTAGTTTTTCAAAAACTACTTTTGGAATAGATATTCCTGATGGAAAATTCTTAATTCACAATACAAATAACGTAGATGATATAGATAAAGAATATCCAACTCAAATTGGACTATTGGGAGATGTAAAATCTACTCTAAAAATGCTTATTGATGAAGCAAAAGGATCTTTTGGAGATTCAAGAACTAAGGATACAAAAATAGTAGAATCAATTGCCCAAGTAAAACAAGAATGGGAAGCAGATTGGGCCCCACTTTTAAATTCTAATGATGATCCAATAAACCCATACAGATTGATTACTGAAATTAATAATGCAGTCGACCATGAAAACACTATAATGACACATGATGCTGGTCATCCTAGAGATCAAATTATGCCTTTCTATCCAGCAACTGTTCCAAATAGTTATATTGGATGGGGTAAATCTACTCATTTAGGTTATGGTTTGCCGTTAGTAATTGGAGCTAAAATAGCTCACCCTGATAAATTTTGTGTTAACTTTATGGGTGATACAGCTTTTGGTCTTTCTGGTTTAGATTTAGAAACTTCAGTTAGATCTGGAAATCCTATTCTAACTATTCTATTGAATAACAGTACCATGGGAGGTTATGACCATCATATGCCTATAGCTATGGAAAGATACGGAGCAGGAAACAACACAGGTTCCTACACTACAATTGCTGAAGGTCTAGGAGCTAAAGGAATCTATGTTGAAAAACCTGAAGAAATAGTTCCTGCTATAAAAGAGGCTCAAAAAACAAATAATGATGGGCAAAGTGCACTTATTGAAGTAATTACTCAGCAAGAAGCAAGATTCAGTAGATACTATAATGACGAAAATGAAACTAAGGGAAAAATAATTAAATAAAATGAACACCACTGGATTTCGATTATTACAATTAGGAACTCCTTGGAGAAACTTATCATATATAGTTGTTGAAACTGATGAAGGTATAAGTGGAATAGGTGAAGCTAGAGTACTAGGTAAAACTCATACTGTAGCAGAATATCTAAAAGATGTTGAAAGACACTTTATAGGTCATGATCCTTTTGATATAGAAGCTCTTTATAGAAGATTTACTCTTTTAGATTTTGGTAAAGCAGGTGAGGTTGTTCATACTGGTTTAGCTATGGTAGAGATGGCTTTTTGGGACATTATGGGTAAAGCCACTAATCAACCAGTATATAAATTACTTGGAGGAAAAGTTCAGGATAAAATTCAAGCATATGCAAATGGATGGTATACAGTAGAAAGAACTCCTGGTAGTTTTGCACTAGCTGCTTCAAAGGTAGTATCTAGAGGTTATAAAGCATTAAAATTTGATCCTTTTGGAAATGGTGATTTAGAACTTTCAAGAACTGAACTTTTTAAATCTATTGAAATAATTGAAGCTGTTTCAGATGCTATTACAGATGATATGCAAATGATGATAGAAATGCATGGGAGATTTGCCGCACATCAAGCTGTAGAAATTGCAAAAAAAATAGATCAACTAAACATCGGTTGGATTGAAGAACCTGTAAGGCCTAGTGATAATCCAAGTTTAGATAAAGTAAGATTACAAACATCTTTACCAATAGCAACAGGTGAAAGACTTTATGGAGCACATGAGTTCAGGGAAATATGGAATAATAATTCAGTTGATATAATTCAACCAGATATAACACAGTGTGGGGGAATTTTTGAAACAAAAAAAATAGCTTCAACCGCTGAAATCTATTCAATTATGGTAGCTCCTCATAATGTTGGAGGAGTAATATCAACATTAGCTGCTCTGCACTTGTGCTTCACACTTAGAAATGTAAAAATTTTAGAACATTTTAATGACTTTGCTGATCCATTTGTTAAAGAAGTTGCTAATTTTTATCCTGAAGTAAAAGATGGCTTTTTTAATTTACCTGAAGGACCTGGCTGGGGAGTAGAAATTAATGAAGATTTTATACTTGCTCATCCTCCTGATAAAAGTAATCAAGGATTAGTACTAGATCCTGGTTTAAATATGTTTGAAAAAACTGATTGGGCCAAAAGAGGACAATCAGAATAGATATAGTTTGGAATTTAATAATAATATGTTTGATTTACTCATAAAAGATGGATATATGATTGATGGATCTGGTCAGTCAAGAGTTCGGTCGGACATAGGAATAATAGGTGAGAAAATTGCCTTTATTGGTGATTCAACTGATAAAGACTCAAAAGCAATCATTAATGCAAATGGATTAATTGTATCTCCAGGATTTATTGATGCTCATACACACCACGATGGTATTTTGCTAAATGATCCTCAGCATGCTAGTAGCTTAAGGCAAGGAGTAACTACAGAGATTCTTGGTCAAGATGGATTATCTTATGCACCTCTTTCATCTGAAAACTATGAAATTCAAAGAAAGTACCTAGGTGGAATTTTAGGAATGCCACCAGAAAATCTTGACATGAGCAGTATACGAGCATTTAGATCCCACTATCATAAAAAAGTTTCTATTAACACAGCATATCGAGTATCTCACGGAGCATTAAGAATGGAATCCGTAGGATTTTTTGATAAACCTTTACGAAGCAAAGAATTAGATCATGCAAAGAATTTGCTGGAAGAAGGACTAGATCAAGGTTCTGTAGGATTAGCCACAGGTATGTCTTATCATCCTAACGCGTGGAGTGATACTGATGAATTAATTGAATTATGCAAAGTTGTTAAAGAAAAAGACGGCGTATATATAACTCATCTAAGAGATATAAATCCTGAAAGAGGCTTTGGAGGAGGAGGTGTTCCTGAAGCACTTGAAATAGGAAAAAGGTCAGGTGTTAGAGTTCATTTTTCTCATACAAGAACAAGTGCTGAAAATGCAGGTCAAGTTTCAAAAGTTTGAGAATTGATAGATAAAGCAAAAGTAGAGGGAGTAAATTGTACTTTAGAATTATATCCCTATCCAACAGGAAGTTCATTTTTGCTCAGTAATCTTCCTAGTTGGGCACATGAAGGAGGTCCAAAAGATATTTTGGAAAGATTAAATGATAAAAATTCTCGTAAAAAAATTATTAACAGCTTTGAGCTTAATAAAAAACGCAGAATGGATCATGTATTACTATCTTATTTACCTAAAAATCCTGAGCTTGAAGGTATGACTGTTTCTCAACTTTCAAAATTGAGAGATGTCTCAATGGGAGATTTAATTTGTGATTTATTAATTGAACAGGACTTACAAGTTGGATTTTGGCAGATACCTCCCGAAAGTATATCTACATGGAGGCAGATAAGTAGAGATGCTATAGAATTTTTATCTAGACCTGACTATATGGTTGGAAGTGATTCAATTCCTATAGGAAATTTTCCACACCCTCGAGCATATGGTACTTTCCCTAGATTTATAGGTAGATTACGCAGACAATTTGATGTAATGTCTCTAGAACAAATGATTCAAAGAATAACAAATAATCCTGCAAAAACTTTTAAATTAAAAGGCAGAGGATTATTGAAAGAGGGATATTTTGCAGACATTGTAATTTTTGATGAAGATAAGATTATTGATACTGCTACATATGATGATGCAAAACAATTTCCTGTTGGAATTCCTTATGTAATCGTCAATGGAAGCATCGCTGTAAATAATGAAGAATGCACAGGTATATTTGCTGGTCACGCAGTACCTTAATTAATTTATTAAGCAAAAGAAAAACTATAAGCCGAGTTCTGTTCTATTATTAATAGATGTGATCATCCATCTTGGCTAATTGTCACCAATTAGCTCATGCAGCTTACCCTGGAGCTATCTAGGAATTTTATGCGCTCCTCTATTTAGCTTTGCACCAAGCGGGGTTTACCATACCTTATTTGTTACCAAATAAGTGGTGAGCTCTTACCTCACCATTTCATCCTTACCACTAAAAGTGGCGGTATATTTTCTGTTGCACTTTCCATCAGGTCACCCTGCCCTGCTGTTAACAGGCACTTTTTCCTAGTGGTGCTCGGACTTTCCTCTAATATAAATATCAGCGATCACACGTCCTTCTTTAGCCTAACTTATCCATTATAAACTAATTTATTTAGAACTTAAAACTATTTCACTATTTAATTTGTCTACATAAATTTGCTTTATTAATTTGTCAGAATTATTAAGGTGATAGTTGAATAATTCAAATTGATTTATAAACTGATTAATTTGAATTTTTTCATTAACTAGTTCAGAAACTATTTTATATAAATAGGATTCGTTATAAATTTTGTTACTAATTTTTTTTAAAGAATACTTATTTTTAAGTAATAAATTTAATTTATTA
>JAACCT010000035.1 GCA_009937255.1 Dehalococcoidales bacterium | reverse complement strand
TTTTTTTTTCATATCTTTTTAAAGTCGCTTAGGTCTTGTTATAAATGTTTTTATTAGAAGTATTATTCCAACAAGGATTATAAAATAAGTCAGACCTATCATTGTCAATTTAAATATGTTGAGTCCGGAGCCCAATGAAACCAATGTTTCAGATATTACGGCTGAATTTACATAGGTTTCTAACATCAATAATTCAACGAAATTCTCAGACCAATCGGCTATCATGCCTAGGACAGTAGGAGCTAGCAATAATAGACGCTTGTTTTTAAAGAGATATACAATCCAAGAGCCAAACATCGCAGCAGAAACAACTGCAAAAATTATGTCCCATAATTTAAGGAATTGGTTATAGCAAAGCAGCTGAGCCTGGTCCCTTGCCTGAAAAAAACCTTGAACCATCTCTATATTGTAAATAGAAAGGCCTAGTGAATTTGTCCCAATATCTATCCTGAAGCAGCTACTTAGAGGCATTAGAACAAATGATATGTACAAGATAAATACTAAAGTAAATCCTATAGCAAAATATAGATGTTTGTGATTCTTTGGATTAATTATTTTGTCCATGTTTTACATATTACTAAGTTAAATTAATATTAGTCCCTTACAATAAAAATAATTATGAAAATAATTATAAATGATTTATCAATCAGACTAATTCAAATATTTTGAGTAATAGCGGTTAAAAGTTAATCTTTACATCTTGATTAGGTTCAGGGCAACAATTGTCTTGCGATTCAGAATGAGATTCAGAATAGCTGACTTTCTTTATAATTTTAGCATCAGGATAAAAACCATCTGGATAAGTTGGGCACACAGCAGTAAAAGTACCATCTTCTCTCTCAAGTATCATCCCATCAAAACTGTGCGAGGACATATAACTCAAGGCTTCTTCGCAAGAATCAAATGACTCGGTACATTTTGCAACATTCCAATTTGTTCTTTCAACCATGTTTCTCTCCAAAAAATATATTTATTTATTAAGAATATATCAATCAGACTATTTGTTCATATTTTTTCTAATTATTGCTTTTTCTTTTGAAAAATTTGTATCCAAAAAATACTATTAGTAAAGTTCCAATTATTATTGGTGCAAATACTATTATACTTATGATAAGGCTAGTCAAATTCTTCATAAAGGAAATAAATATCCTAAGTGAATTATCAAAAGAATCTCCTAGATTCCAATCATCATCTCCAGAAATTGGAACCTCTTCTGTTACATATATGCTAATTTGAGAATTATCAGTAGTTTTATTCAAGTATTCAACTCTACCTTTTAAGCTGTCTATCTCTCCTCTAATCCTCATTAGCTCACTTTCAACTAGGATAATTTCTTCAACATTTTTTGTTGCGGATAATAAATCAATAAATCTCTTTTCAGTTTCTGTCATAACTAATAATCTTGATTCAATATCAATGAATTCTTCAGTGACATCATTTGAATAAATATTTTCATTTATAACTTTTATAGAAATTTTTCTAAGATTGATTAACACATTTTCAAGTTTTTGAGAGGGTACTAATGCATCAATATTCCCATATGGCCTGCTTGAAAAACCAGAATCAGAGCTTGTAATTTGTCCTGAGTTTTGAGTTAATATATTTTTTATATCTAATATAGCTTGCTCAATATTAGTAACCTCAATTGATATTGAAGCATTTGTCTGAATCTTGGTTGGAGCAATAGAGCTTGCAGCGATTCCTGAATCCATCATTGGAGGCATACCTTTTGACATAGCCACTTCGCTTTGCATGGCAATTCCCATATCTCTAGTCTCATTTTCTTGACATGAACTAGAGCAACTAAAAGAAAACATTGATAAGGCTAGTAAGATAAATATAAATATTTTCATAAATTAATTATGTATCAATCAGACTAATTATTCAAATACATCCAAGAATAGTAACGAAAATCGAAATAAGAACTATCTATTCGTATTTAAGTTTTTGATTTGTGGTTTTATTGGTTCTCGATGATTTGAATATTGTTCCCACAAGTGTCATTCAATACAGCAATTTTTACAGTTCCAAATTCAGTTGGTTTTAAGCTAAAATCAACCCCTAATTTTGAAAGTCTTTTATACTCGTCATCAACGTTATCAACTTCAAACTGAGTATATGGAATACCTGCTTCTTTTAACGCAACTTGGTATGTTTTAGCAGGTTCAAAATTATTAGGAGCTGGTTCCAATAATAATTCTGGACCTTCTTTCCACTCAGGAGAAACAAGAGTTAGCCATCTGTTTCCATCTTCCATTTGGACATCTTTATTTTTTACAAAACCCAATTTTTTAGTATAAAAAGATAAAGCATCTTCTTGATTTAAAACTGGAATGCTAATAATTTTTATTTTCATATAAAAATTATGACTCAATCAGACTAATTATTCAAATAC
>JAACCT010000007.1 GCA_009937255.1 Dehalococcoidales bacterium | reverse complement strand
ATATTGATGAATTATGTTAGAAGTCTTCCATCATTTTCTAATGATAAATAATGATATAAAAATATAGTATAAAATGTAGTACTGACCATTAATTCGTATTCAAAAATGGTGCGGCTGAAGGGAGTCGAACCCCCACGCATTGCTGCACATGCTCCTAAGGCATGCGTGTCTACCATTTCACCACAGCCGCATAATCAAAAAATTAGAGATTATTTTTTATCTCTTCAAAATCAGGAAGTACTCCTGGGTTTTCTGCTATCCATTTATAAGTTATTTCTCCAGATGAGTCGGCAATAAAAACAGCTCTATTTGAAGAAACATAACCATCCATTCCAGCTAAACCATGAAACTCAACATCAAATAACTTAATACATTCCTTTTTATAATCACTTAGAAGATCAAAAGTAATATTATTTGCTTGAGCCCAGCCGTTTAATGCAAATGGTGAATCTACAGAAATACCTACTATTTGAATATTTAGTTTTTTAAATTGATCTAAATCTGATTGAAGGGAGCAAAGTTCTTCAGTGCAAACTCCTGTAAACGCTCCTGGGAAGAATGCTATTATTATTTTTTCCCCTTCATAGCTTTTTAAATTTACTTCATTTCTATCAAAATCTAGTAAATTTATATCTGGAATATTCATATTTTATCCTAAATAAATTATCTAAAGATAATTATGAATGGGCCATGTCATGACCGCAACACATAGGAGATTTTACTTTTCCACATCCATCTGGACATTGAGCAACTCCAACTGTGCCTCCATCATCTTTTGTTATGGTTTCATGCACAAGTTC
The DNA here is from genome assembly GCA_009937255.1 of Dehalococcoidales bacterium. Classification (GTDB taxonomy): domain Bacteria; phylum Chloroflexota; class Dehalococcoidia; order Lucifugimonadales; family Lucifugimonadaceae; genus TMED-70. The sequence continues at coordinate 21,781 of JAACCT010000007.1, read as the reverse complement.
TTTACCACAGCTTCCGCAAGTAAGACCTTTAACAGACATACCACATCCTTGTTCACAAGAATAAGTAATCATACGCTTCCTCCAAAATAAATTTATTTTCGTTTATAATAGTATACAAATTTTTCAATAGATTCGGAGTTTATAATGCTCAATATAGGTAAATTTAATATTTCTTTGGTGAATGATCTTTTAGGAGTTAAAAGAGATCCTTCAGTAGTTTATCCTAATATTTCTAAACCTGATTGGGATCAATATAAATCGTTTGCTCAAAATCAAGATGGAACTATCCAATCTACATGGCGTGGATATCTTTTACAAACAGATAATAAAAATATACTCATTGATACTGGTATGGGGCCTGGTCCATATGAACATACAAAAGAAGGTGGTCAATTTATAAATAATCTTAGTAAGTTATCTTTAAGTCCAGAAGATATAAATTATGTATATATTACTCATACTCATGGGGATCACATTGGTTGGAATATAAATTGGGATTCTGGCAAACCTGTTTTAACTTTTCCTAATGCAAAATATTTAGTTTCAAAATTTGATTTTGATTACTACAGTAAAAATACTAATGAAGATTTTGAAAAACAAATAATTCCTTTAAAACAACTGGGAGCATTGGAATTAATAGAAGGCAGTAAAGAAATTGCAAAAAATGTTTTTTCTCTTCCTACAAATGGTCATACTCCCGGACACCAATGCTTATATCTAGAAACTAACGTTAAAGAAAAAATAGTCATAACAGGAGATTTGTTCCATAATGAAGCTCAAATAAATGAACAATTTTGGTGTCCAATATTTGATTGGAATACAGTTATGAGTACAATTTCAAGAGTAGGTTTATTGAATTCTGCGTACAAAAAGGACTGGATAATATGTACTGGTCATTTATCTGATGATAAAGCTATAGGTCGTATAAAATCTAATGATAAAGGTTTTTTCTGGGATCCTATATAGATATATTTGATTTATTTTGTGGCCAATTGAATATATTTTCAAACTCTTTAGATATTTCTAAAACTTCAAATTCTTTACCCATTTTTCCAACTACTTGAAGTCCAATAGGTAAATTATTTTTATCAAAACCTACTGGAATTGTTGCTGCAGGATTACCTGTCATATTGAAATAGTATGTAAATGGAGTAAAGTCCCAGAGCTCGTCATTTACATCTTTACCATTTATCTTTTTAGGTGGATTATTTACTTCAAATGCCGTAGTCGCCATAGTAGGTGTTATTAGAAAATCATATTTTTCAAAAAAATTATTAAGATAATCACGGTAATATCCAATTTTGTTATAACATTCAAATAATCTGCTTCCTGTTACTTTTTTCCCATGCTCCCAATTTCTTAACAAGTAATCAGTTATATTAGATTTAATTTTTGGGTTATCAATTAATTCAGGATCGCTTGCATAACCTTTAGTACAAAAAAAATCAAAAAAAACGTTATAAATTTCTTCTATTGATTCTGGATAGAAGTTTATTTCCTCTACATGAGCTTTGTATTCATTTTGATATTTAGAAACAGATGCTTGAATCACACTTGATACATCTTCTTCTATTAGAGCTCCACCAATTGTTTTACTATATCCAATTTTAAAATTCCTATTATTAGTTTTAATTTCTCCTTTTAAAGGAGACTCACTTATAGTTACATATTCTCCCTCTTCTGAAAATCCTGATAATGCTTTTAATAGAATTGCAGAATCTTCTACGTACCTAGTTATTGGTCCTGAGATAGCATTATTTACAACATTATATTTTACACTGCCATTGACTATTCTTGGAATTCTTCCTTGAGTAGGTTTGATACCATAAACACCACAAAATGAAGCAGGTATTCTTATTGAACCTCCACCATCACCGCCCTGACTTATTGATGTTATACCAGCAGCTACAGATGCAGCAGATCCTCCACTCGAACCTCCTGATGTTAGACCAATTCCCCAAGGATTATAAGTTGAACCAAAAACTCTGTTATCAGAAGTTGCTGCTTGTCCGTATTCTGGAGTATTAGTTTTTCCTATAATAATTCCATCGAATTGCTTAACTCTTCTAACAACCATAGAGTCTTCATTTGCTATGACATCCCTAGGTAAAGAACCAAAAGTACACCTTACACCCTTCATTGGTTCAACATCTTTAATTGGTATTGGAATACCGCTTAATAAATTTAATTTTTCTCCATTTAATATTTTTTTTTCTATTTCTTTGGCTTTTTGGATTGCATAATCATTAGTTATAGTCACAAATGCATTTAATTTTTCATTTAAACTTTCTATATTTTCCAGAGTTTCATTTATAACTTCGACTGGTGAAATTTCTTTATTTATATATAATTTTTGTAGTTCAGAGATTGATAAGTATCCAAAGTTATTTTTTGTCATAATTGATTACATTTTTCTTTTTATAGATATATACTAATTTTTTAACTATATTACATAATTTTTTTATCAAAGGAGACAATAATGCCATTCAAAGTTGTTATAACAGCCAAATCTGCCGGAAGAAGTGGGCCTCCTAAATCAATGCTTGAAGTTTTCGATGAAGCAGGAATAGATTGTGAAGTTATTCCTTGTAATAATGAAAATGATCTTATAAATGCAGGTAAAGATGCTGATGTACTTTTAGTTGGAACTGTTCCACATACAACTCGTAACGTAATGGAAAATTTACCAAAATTGAAAATGATAGGTAGGTCTGGTGTAGGAGTTGATTCAGTTGATCTTGAAGCAGCTTCTGAGTTAGGAATTTGTGTTTGTAATACACCTGGAATTAATACTTCAGAAGTTGCAGATCATGCAATGGCAATGCTTTTATCAATTACAAGACAGATTCCAGAATTAAATAGACATACAAATGATGGTGCTTGGTCAGATGACCCACAGAAACTAACTCCTGCGAGGAATAGACTTAGAAGAATTGCTGGAACTACAGTTGGTATATACGGTTTTGGTAATATCGGTAGAGCTTTTTCTAATAGAATAAAGGGATTTGGACCAGAAAAAATAATAGCTCATGATCCATATATTCCTCAGTCTGTTGCAGATTTATATGGAGTAAAATTAGTTTCTTTTGATGAATTAGTTACTGAAAGTGATATTATTACTGTTCATTCACCTGCAACTGAAGAAAACAACCAAATATTTAATTTAGAAGCGTTTTCAAAAATGAAAGAGACTGCAATATTTGTTAATTGTGCTAGAGGTCCAATTGTTAATGAATCAGATTTAGCACATGCTCTAAATAATAATATAATTTATCATGCAGGAATTGATGTTACTCAAATAGAACCTTTAGATGCAGAATCTCCTTTGCTTAATACTGAAAACTTATTTATAACTCCTCACTATGCTGGAGGGTCAAATTTTACAGCTTTAGAAGGTTCAATTAGATGGGCTCAGAATGCTGTAAATGTTTTAACAGGAAAAAAACTTTGGGGTCTTGGGAATCCTGATGTTAAGAGAGTAATTACTATAATGAGAACTAAAGGATCAAATAAATGGGATAATATTCCAGATCCTGTAACAGATTTTGATTTTATGTAAAATGTATTTAAATTTTTATTGAAATTTTTAAATAATTTAGTAAATTAAATATCAACAAGTTTGATACTTTTTGATATTTATAATAATAATGGAGAACTTATGAAGACTGATAAAGCTTTAATTGCTCACCTTTATAGAAGAGCAGGTTTTGGATCTACGCCAGAAATGTTAGAAGAATTATCTTTAAAAGATTATGATTCTATAGTTGATAATCTAGTTGATATTCAACTTATAAATGACCTTGATGATGAGGATATTCTTACTAGGTATTATCCACAACTTTCTTCAACAGATAATTTTGGTATGGATAATACTAAATGGTTTTATAGGATGATAAATTCTAAGAAGCCTCTTCAAGAGAAAATGACTTTATTTTGGCATCATGTTTTTGCTACAGGATGGACTAAAAGTGAGCAAGGACCTACTATGATTGATCATATAGCTATGCTAAGAGATGATTGTTTATCTAACTTAAGAGTTTTACTTAAAGATATTTCAGCTGATCCTGCAATGATATTTTGGTTAGATAATTGTGAAAATCATGGAAAAAATATTAATGAAAACTTTGGACGTGAATTATTAGAATTATTTTCAATGGGAATAGGAAATTATTCAGAAGAAGATATTAAGCATGCCTCAAGAGCTTTTACAGGTTGGACATTTGAACAACCTATACCTTTATATCCATATGGTCATTTTAAGTCACAATACATTTTTGATGAAAAAGACCATGATTTTGGAGAGAAAGAGTTTTTAGGTAATAAAGGTAATTTTAATGGTGAAGATATTATTGAAATAATTGTTAAAACTGAAGCATGTGCTAAGTTTATTTCTAGACATTTATATAATTTCTTTGTAGCAGATGAGCCTCAAATTCCTGCATGGAGTATTGAACCTCCTAAGGATCAAGAAGCAATGAATATTTTAGTAAATACCTTTTTAGATTCTGATGCTGATATGAAAGAAGTTATGCGAACAATGTTTAAGTCTGACTTCTTTAAAAACTCTATGTTTAAACGTGTTAAGTGTCCTGCAGAATTTATTGCTAGTACATTAAAATTGACAACAGATATTGGACCTAAAGATGACAGACTAAGTGGATTACATGGTCTTAGTACTGTTATGGGTCAAACTTTGTTAGATCCTCCAACTGTAGAAGGATGGCACACAGGAAAAGAGTGGATTGACGGAGGATCATTAACTGAAAGAATAAATTATGCAGTTGGTCTTATTTCAGATATGAATAACTCGGGTTCTAAAAATTTAGTAGATATGATTATAAATTCTGAGTTAGAATTATCTTCAGAACAATTAGTAAGTAAAATTTTAGAATGTTCAGGTGAATTAAATGTTAGTGAACAAACATTTAAGCAACTTTTAGATATTGCATCTATAGGACCAGTCATTGGAAATAATAAAGATAATGATGAAATTAGAAAAAAAATAATTAGACTTTATACTCTTTTAGTATCATCACCAGAATTTCAATTAGCATAAGGAGAGAAAAATGGTAACACAAAAAAAGTCTACTGGAAAAAAAGACCCTGTTTTAGTTGTAGTTCAACTTTCAGGAGGTAATGACTTTCTAAATACAGTAATTCCTTTTACAAATGGAATTTACTATGATGTTAGAAATTATGTTGGTCATAAAGAAGGTGAATCATTACCTTTTACTGATGATTTAGCATTTCATCCGAAAGCTGAAGCTTTTAGAGAAATATATAAAGAAGGTAAGATGGCTATTGTCCAAGGGATAGGTTATGAAAATTCTTCAAGATCTCATTTTAGGGCAATGGATATTTGGCACACTTGTGAACCAAACACTGTAGCAACTGAAGGATGGCTAGCTAAAGTTATAAGAGAATTAGATCCAAATAGTTCCAATCCATTGACTGCTGTAAGTTTTGGAAAAGGTTTACCAAGAGCTCTAGCTGCTCCAGGTGTTATAGCAACAAGTGTAGATAATTTAGATAATTATGGACTAATGACTTCAATTGAAGATAATACACAACGAATGGCTAATTTAGATGTTTTTTCTAGAATGTATACACCAGCCGAAGAATGGATGGGTGGAAGACATGAATCTGGAGTTGTAATGAATTATCTTGCAAATACTGGATCTGGAGTTCTGCAAGGTGCAGATATGTTAAAAGATGTCCCTAATAAATATAAATCCTCAGTTGAATATGCCGATAACTCTATAGCTAAAGCTCTAAGAGATGTAGTTAGAGTTCATACTGCAGGGTTAGGTACCAGAGTTTTTTATACACAACATGGTGGTTATGACCATCATGCACAAGAAATGCCAGCGCATGACAGATTGATGGGAGAACTTTCTCAAGGTATCAAAGATTTTTTAACTGACTTAGAAGAACATGATGCTTCTGAAGAAATTGTAATATTAGTTTTTTCTGAATTTGGAAGAAGAATGAAAGATAACGGATCTGGCACTGATCATGGATCAGGTGGAGGAGCATTTATTATTGGTAATAGAGTTAATGGTGGCTTATATTCTGAATATCCTTCAATCGAACCTTCAGAATGGTTAAATGGTGAAGATTTGAAACACACTTTTGACTATAGAGGTGTATACGGAACTTTACTTGAACAACATTTAGGACTAGATCCTAATGAAATTGTACTAGGAAATTTTGAACAATTAAATCCATTTAAGTAACAAAATAAAGGTTAAAAAATGACACAACAGAAAGATAAAGTAAAACAACCACCTTATGCAATATTAAGAGGTGGATACAAATATAAAGAAACACTTGGTATGCGTAGGGTAACAACATACTGCATGGATATGGTTGAGACTGAAAATGTTTTATATGTACTAATCAGATCTGATGGAAATGGTGGACATATTAGAAGAATTAACTGGAAAGATGAAGATTTAGATATATTTGGAAACTTTAGCTGGCCTGTCCAAATGATTCAAGATTCTGAAGGTGTTTTATACGTTTCAGATGAGGCTGATAATTGTATTCATACACTTGTTGATGATGGTGAAAAGGGTTATGTACCAATAGGTGGAGCAGCTCAAGGAGCACAAGAATTAGAATCTTCTACAGCTGTAGATAAAATTGGTGAAGGAACATTAGATTCTCCATCAGGTATTGCATTTGAAGTAGAAGAAAATTTACTGGTTGTAGATACCGGAAATAATAGAGTTCAAAAATTTACTAGAAAAGGTAAATTTATTGAAACAATAATTTCTAATAATGAAGATAACTCTCTAAATATGCCTTGGGGAATTGCGGTAAATCATAAAGGAGAAATTATTATTTCAGATTGGAGAAATAACAGAATTTGTTTATATGACAGTAATGGTAATTTTATTAAGTCTTTTGGAGAAATTGCTAAATCTTTAGAAGGAGATATGCTTCAATTAGATGGACCAGCAGGTTTAACTATTGATGATGATGGTGATATATACGTAGCAGATAGAAATAATAATAGAATAGTTGTTTATGATAGAGATGGTAAGTATGTCACTCAATTCACTGGAGATGCAACTTTATCAAAAATTGGAAAAACATATATTATGTCTAGTCCTAGAGTACTTAGATTAAGAGAAATGTCTAATAGAGAAATCTGGACTAAACTTAGAGCTCCTGCTTCAGTAAGAACTTACAAAAATCTAATTTATATTCCTGATTTTGGTTGTCATAGATTACAAATTTATGAAAAAGAAAGTTACCCTCTTACAAAAGATGAAATATTTGAAGAACCAAATCATCCTACATTGTATAACGTTTAGGATTTAAAGTTGCCTATAGTATTTGGATTTGCTAATCATAGAAAAAATTGTTTAGAAAAAGAATTATCAAAATTTTCTAACGAATCAAAACAATTAGGTGCAAAATCTCTCGGTGTTTTTGGTGATTATCCTTTAGGAAAAGTTTCTCCTGATACTCCTCTAGATTTAATTATTATTCAAGAAACTGAAAAAAATTTTATTAATAGAGATGAATTTTGGATTACTCATTTAAGACCTTCTGTACATACTAGATTTTTTGTATTCACACCTGAAGAGTATAAAAATTTGAAGATCGAAAGTCATACGATAAAAATTATAAAGCAGTCTTTAGAAATAATATTTCAAGATGAAGATAAGGTAATAAGCTAAATGGATGATCAAAATATTAAAGAACATTACAGATGGGTTAATCAGTCTAAGTATGATTTCAATATTGCAAATAAGTTAAAAGATGAAGAATTTTCTTTGTCTTGTTTTCTTTTTCAACAAGCAGCAGAAAAAATAATTATTGCATATTTAATATTAAGAGGAACTGATAAAGTTTGGGGGTCTTCTCTTTCTGACTTAGCTGAAGATTGTATTGCACTTGATCCTACTTTTGATTTTTTAAAATCTTATGGCCCTATATTAGATAAATATTTATTTTCAACACGATATCCATCATTTACAATCAGTGGATCTCCATTTGAAATTTTTGATAAAGATGATGCTGCTAAAGCTCATGAAATTTCAAAAGAAGTGATTGATTTTTGTAATGAAAAAATAAAGGATATTTTATGATTGATAAAACAGTTCTGCTAGATAAAGCTATTACACTAAGTGAAGTTTATGGTAATAATTTAGAAACAGTAGTTTATACTCAAGGTTGTGGTTTATCTGCTCGTCTTAGATTAGAAAAACTAGGTTTTAATACTAATGGAAAAAAGTTTGCTATATCTACATATAATTCATTAATTGAAACAAGAATTAAGAATGAATCTCATTCCTGGAGAAATGATAATAGAGCAGGTTTACTTTGGTTAGATGACCTTTTTGAATTAGAAATGAATAAAGAATATATTCTTCCTATAATTTCTCAAGCAGATTTATTTTTAAATAATGATATTTTAGATCCTAATATTCAAGTAGAAGATCAATTTTTTGTTTCTGCAATTATGGGTAGAGCATATAAGCATACTCTAAATGAAAAATATTTAAAATTTATGATAAGTCATGTTATTGATACTCCTTTAATGAGAGAAGATGGTATATATATTCATTCAAAGATTGCCGAATTTCCGTGGGGGAGAGGTAATGGATTTGCAGCATATGGACTTATTGAAGCAATTTTATATACTCCAGATGATTTTTTAGGAAAAGATGATTTGATTTTAAAAAATAAAAAACATATTGATGCACTTATTAAATTACAGACAAATACTGGAGCATGGAGACAAGTCATTGATAATACAAACTCATATGAAGAATTAACAGCAACTTGTATGATTGGTTATGCTTTGATAAGCTCTATTAGATTAAAAATCTTATCTGAAGACTATTATCAATATGTAGAAAAAGCATGGAACTTTGTAGATTCAAAAATAGAAGAGACTGGTATTGTGCATGACTCATGCACAGGTACTGGTTCGTTAAAAACTATTGAAGAATATCTTAGTAGAAAAAGAGAAAATGGATTTGATAATCGTGGGGGTTCATTAGCTGCATGGTTTTTATCTTCTCTTTATGACTTTGAGGATAAAAAATGAATAATATTTATGACACAGTCATAATTGGTTCAGGATCAGCTGGATCTATATTAGCTAATAGACTTTCACACGATCCTACTAGAAATATATTACTAATTGAAGCTGGAAATGATTATAGTAATTTTGACTCTATTCCTAAAATATATACTACGGAGATAGAACTGTTGTAAACCCAAGTCAATCAGGTAATGATCCTCATGATTGGTCATATAATGCAGAAAGTACAAAAAATGGACCACAAATAAAAATTCCTAGAGGAAAAGTAATGGGAGGTTCATCATCAATAAATGCTCAAATTTTATTAAGAGGAATTAGAGAAGATTATGATAGATGGGCTGAATTTGGTAATGAAAAATGGTCATTTGACCAAGTTTTACCTTATTTTTTGAAATTAGAAAATGATTTAGATTTTCCTAATGATTCTTATCACGGGGATAAAGGTTATATTAAAGTTAATAGAGTTCCAGAAAAAGATTGGGATGATTTACATAGAGCTTTTTATGAGTCATGTATAGATAATGGTTATCCTGATTGTCCTGACCATAATAAACCTGATTCAACTGGTGTAGGGGCTTTAGCTTTCAATCAAATCGATGGTGTAAGGCAAAGTACGGCAATAACTTATTTAAATGATGCAAGATTCAGACCTAACCTAAATATTAAAAGTAATTCATATGTAAGAAAAATTATTTTTGATAAAAATAAGGCTGTTGGAATAGAAGTAGAAACTGAAAATAAATTACATGAAATTTATTGTAGTGATATTATAATTTCTGCAGGAGCAATAGAATCACCAAAGTTATTATTAAACTCAGGTGTAGGAAGTCCAGAAAAATTTATTAATCATGGTATAAAACCTGTTTTAGATCTTCCTGGAGTTGGTATGAATCTTAGAGATCATCCTATGGTATTTATATCTTGGAAACCTAAAGATGATTACATAGAACCCAAATCAATTATTTCAAGAGTTTCTATGGCATTAAGATATACCTCAAAAAATTCAAATTGGAAAAATGATATGATCGTTTACATGAATTCAAGTACTAAAACATATAATAATCCACAAAACCCAGAAGGAATAACTGCGAACCTTACCCTTAATCTTGAAGAAAGTTCAGGTGAAGTATCCTTAAATGATTCAAATCCTAATTCTTATCCTAAGTTAGCTTATAACTATCTAGGAACAGATAATGATATGAATAGAATGGTTGAAGGGGTTAGAGTTTTAGATCAAATAGGTAATCACAAATCTTTTCAAAAATATGCTTCTGAAATGTTACATCCCAACACAACAATTAAAAATGATGATATATTATTGCAACAATGGTTGAAGAAAAAAATGGTTACAGGTCATCATAGTAGTGGAACTTGTAAAATGGGAAATGATTCTATGGCAGTAGTTGATCAAACAGGTTCTGTTATAGGATTAGAAAATCTAAAAGTTGTTGATGCGTCAATAATGCCTGATTGTATAAGAGCCAATACAAACGCAACTGTTATGTTAATTGCTGAAAGAATAATAGATTTATGGAAATGATAGGAGAGTATTATGACTAAAATGTCTGGTGGAGAAGCCTTAATTAGCTCATTAGAACGAGAAGGTGTTGAAGTAATATTTGGTTTACCTGGAGTTCAAATGTATGGAGTAGTTGATGCCTTGAGGCAGAATCCCAATGTAAATATGATAGTACCAAGACATGAACAAGCTACATCCTATATGGCTGATGGATATGCTAGAGCCAGTAGAGGAATTGGTGTAGCAATGGTTGTACCTGGACCAGGTTTATATAATGCAGCTGCTGGATTATCCACAGCTTATTCATCTAACTCAAAAGTCCTTATGATAGCTGGGCAAATACCTAGAGAAACTATTGGTATAGATATGGGTGGATTACATGAAGTTAATGACCAATTAGAAACTATTAAGCCTGTAACAAAGTTTCAAAAAAGATTACTAAGACCTCATGAAGTTCCAGAAGGAGTTTCAGAAGCATTTAGTAATTTAAAGAATGGAAGACCTAGACCAGTAGAAATTGAAATGCCTCCTGAAACTATGGTTGAAAAAGAAAATGTTCAACTTTTAGAAGCTTCTGTATTTAAAAGATCCCAGCCAAAGGATGATTCTATTGATGAAGCCGTAAAAATGATTTTGAAAGCAAAGAACCCTATAATTTATGCAGGTACTGGTGTAATAAGGTCAGAAGCTGAAGAAGATTTATTAGAGTTAACAGAATCTACAAACATTCCAATAATAACTAGTGCAGCTGCTAAGGGAGTTATTTCTGATGAACATTCTCATAGTTTAGGGTCATCTCTTGGAGGAGAGGGTCAACTAAAAAATATTATGGAAGAAAGTGATCTGATAATTATTCTTGGCTCTAGATTTGCAGTAAGATATCCATCAGCCTTAGATACTCCAAAAATTCAAGTAGAAATTGATAAAAGTGAAATAGGTAAATTTCATAAAAAGTCAGTTTTGCCTGTAATTGGTGATGCAAAATTATCCATTCAAAAAATTTCACAAAAAATTAAAGATATGGGAGGAACTAATTTTGATTCGCCTGTTGAAAAAATTAAGAAAGTAAGAGAAATATTAGAATCAGGAGTAGAAGGTCTTCATCCACAACATGAAATCTTGAATTCTATAAGAAAAGGATTACCAAAAGATGCAATCACAGTTTGGGATATGACTCAAATGGGATATTATTCACGAGCTCATTGGAAAACATATAATACTTCAAGTTATTTTGATTCAGGATATTCAGGTAATTTAGGTTGGGCTTTCCCTACAGCATTAGGTGCTAAAGTTGCTAAACCTGATCTTACTGTAGTATCAATTTCAGGAGACGGAGGTTTTATGTATAACGTCCAAGAATTGTCTACTGCTGTAAAGTATGGAATAAATATTATTGCTGTTGTTTTCAACGATGGTTTTTATGGAAATGTTAGAAGAGACTTAGAAATGGATTGGGGTGGCGATTATGGTACTAGTTTTGTGAATCCAGATTTTGCAAAAATGGCAGAAACTTATGGTGCTTTAGGAATTAAAGTTAATGATCCAACAAAAGTCAATGTCGCCTTAGAAGAAGCTATTTCTGCAAATAAACCAACATTAATTGAAGTTAATATGGTGGATACAAATGAAGTTCCAAGGCCATTTGCTGCTAGAGCTCCATGGACTGTTCCACAAGATGGTTTGTTATAAGTAATAATCTTATCTTAGAAAGAACATAATATTATCGTATAATAAGTTTAATAATTAAATTATTAAACTTATTACTACCATTTATGAATGTAAGAAACTTTTCTATAATAGCTCATATTGATCATGGTAAATCTACTTTAGCTGATCGATTTATTGAAATTACTAAAACTATTTCAGAAAGAAATTTTAAAGATCAAGTTTTAGATACTATGGACCTTGAGCGTGAGAGAGGGATTACCATCAAGGCTCAAACTATTCAATTGAATTATAAATTTGCTGATGAAGATTACGTTATTAATTTAATAGATACACCTGGTCATGTAGATTTTACATATGAAGTTTCTAGATCTTTAGCAGCGTGTGAAGGAGCTTTATTACTTATTGATGCGACTCAAGGAGTTCAAGCTCAAACTATTTCTACTGTGTATCAAGCATTTGACCAAAATCTTGTGATTATTCCTGTTATAAACAAGATTGATTCTCCTCTAGCTAATACTGAAAAAATTATACAAGAAGTTACAGAAATTCTAGGATTTGATGAAAGAGAAATATTAAAAGTTTCTGCAAAAGATGGAACAGGAGTAAAAGAATTATTAGAAGCAGTAATTGATAAAATCCCATCACCTAAAATAACCGAAACACCCAATATGCTTAAGGCATTAATTTTTGATTCTAAATATGACGCTTATAAAGGTGCTATAGCTTATGTTAAGGTAGTAAGTGGTGAAATCAGTAGGGGACAAAAGATTTTTTTCATAATACTAAATCTGAACAAGAAGCAATTGATATAGGATATCTAAGACCAGATCAAGTACCTTCAGATTCTTTAAAAACTGGTTATGTTGGATATGTAGAAACAGGAATAAAAAACTTAAAAGATATTAAAGTAGGGGACACTATTACAGGTATAGAAAATAAAGATATTGAGCCTTTATTAGGATACAAAGAATCAGTTCCAACAGTTTATACAGGGCTTTATCCTGTTGATTCTGACAAATATGTTGATTTAAGAGATGCTTTAGATAAACTCTTTTTAAATGATCCAAGTTTAGTCTATGAACCTGAAACTTCTGCTGCTTTAGGTTTTGGTTATAGATGCGGATTTTTAGGTATGTTACATATGGAAATTATTCAAGAAAGACTAGAAAGAGAATACGATCTAGAACTTATTACTACAGCACCAAGTGTTACTCATACAGTTTATATGAAAAATGGTGATATAACTAAAATACAAAATCCTTCTGAATGGCCGGAAACTCAAAATATTGACTACATTACTGAACCTTGGGTAAAAACAACTATAATAGCACCTGAAGAATATATAGGAAAAGTTACAGAGTTTCTTTCTTCAAAAAGAGGAGAGTTTGGTCAAATTGATTACATTCAAAATAGTAAAAATATTACCTCTAAGAGGGTACTTATTTCTCATTATCTGCCTTTGTCTGAAATATTAATAGATTTTTTTGATGGTTTGAAATCTTGTTCCTCAGGCTACGCTTCTATGGATTATGAAATATTAGATGAAAGAAAAGCTAACTTAGTAAAATTAGATATTTTAGTTCATCATGAAAATGTTGATTCTTTATCATTGATTACCGAAAAAACTAAAGCTCCTTATAAAGGTAGAGAACTAGTAAGTAAGTTAAAAGATTTAATACCTAGGCAAATGTTTCAAGTACCTATACAAGCTGCTATCGGTGGAAAAATTATAGCTAGAGAAAATATAAGTGCATTAAGAAAAAATGTTTTAGCTAAATGTTATGGTGGTGATATTACTCGAAAAAGAAAATTATTAGAACAGCAAGCTAAAGGTAAAAAAAGAAGGATGAAAATGATAGGATCCGTAGAAGTTCCCCAAGAAGCTTTTATGGCAGTCTTAACACTTTGATTAGTACTTTTCTAAAATGAGTTTAGAGTTTTTCAAAAAAAATGATGAAGCTTTGACTAAACCATTAGGGTTGCCTGTATCAAAATGATATCCATCAAGTATTTTTCCAGATATAGTAGTTTTACTTAAAGATGACATCAACGCATCCGTTAAATTAACTTCATCATCTGAAATTTCCATTATTTCATCAAATATAGAACTCTCAAAAATATATCTACCTAATATTCCTGTTTTTGAAGGTGCTTCTGCAAGCTTTGGTTTCTCAACTAGTTCATTTATCTTATATCTGTCACTTTCTTCAGTAAATCCAACTATTCCTTTTTTATGAATTTCAGAATTTTTTAAGTTATTCAAACCTAAAACGTGTCCTTTATATTTTTTATAAATTGAATATAACTGTTCAAGAGAATTAGGTTTTGAAAAAATCAAATCGTCTGGAAGAATAACAGAAAAGGGATTATCTCCAATTATTCTTTTTGTTAATTTTATAGCGTGTCCTACACCCAAAGGTTTTTCTTGAAGTAAAAATCTTATATCGGCAAAGTTACTTATTTGATTTTGTAGTTCTAATAAGTCATTTTCTCCATCCTCTTCAAGTTTTTTGTTTAATACAGGGTTATTAGTGAAATAGTTTCTAACTGAATCCATTCCATCACCTATTATGATTAAAATATTTTCTATACCAATAGAAACAGCTTCTTTTACTGCAAAATGAATAATAGGATAGCTACCAATTGGAAGCATAGCTTTTGGTATTGATCGTGTTACTGGAAGAAGTCTAGTACCTAAACCTGCACAAGGAATAACCGCCCAATCAAGTTTTTCAACAGATGCCATAAGTTTCCTAAAGTAGTAGTTATCTATAATAATAAATCAATTATGGTGAATTGGGAAATTTCTCTTGTTAAATTAAAGCATATAAAATATTATAATTCTTAATATGAAAAAGAAACTTGGACAAAATTTTCTACGTAATAAAGATATTTCAAAAAGTATTGTAGATCTTGCTGAGATTCCTGATAATGTTGAAGTTTTCGAAATCGGTCCTGGAGATGGTTCTCTAACAGAAAATTTAATTAAATTACCTAATAAAATAAATTTAATTGAATTTGACGAAGAACTAATTACACCTCTTCGAAATAGATATAAACAAAACAATGTTAATATAATCAATTCTGATGCTAGATTTTATAAGTTACCTACTGAAAACAAATATTCAATTATAGGAAATTTACCCTATTATGCATCTAATTTTATTATCCGAAATTTTTTATTTCAAAAAAATATAGTTTCTATGACTTTTACAGTACAAAAAGAAGTTGGAGAACAAATCGTAGCTCCAGATGGTAAAAAATCATTTCTAAGTTTTTTAATTCAATCTCATGCATTAACTAAAAAATTACTTATAATAAAAAATACAGAATTTTATCCTGTACCTAAAGTTGATTCTATGACTATTAAAATTATACCTAATGACAAAAAGTTAGATGAAGATTATATAAATTTTGTTAGAAAATGTTTTTCTAGTCCTAGAAAAAAAATAGCTAATTCGATATTTAAAGGCTTACAAATTGAAATTTCATTAATAAAAGAAATCATCAAGTTATCTGAGCTTGATGAAAACCTTAGGCCCCAACATTTATCTTTGATTGATTGGGAAAATTTATATAAAGTCTATAGGGAAACTAATTTATGATTCAATCAAAGAGTTATGCAAAAATTAATCTTGGATTGGAAGTCTTAAGTAAAAGAACGGATGGATTTCATAACATCAGTTCTGTTATTACAAAGATAAATTTATTTGATGAAATAAGTGTAGAAATTGCAAATAAAAACTCTATATCTCAGGAAGGTATTTTACAAAAAGAAAATATTATTTTTAAAGTTATAAATTATATGCAAAATAAATATAAAATAAATAAATTAAATATTTCTGTAAAAAAAAATATACCATACTCATCTGGATTAGGTGGAGGCTCATCAAATGCTGCTACTATTATTAAAATAATTAATGATTTATTTAATTTAAATTTAGATTCTAAAGAGATATTTGATATAGGTTTATTATTCGGATCAGATGTGCCGTTCTTTTTGGGACCAAATACGGCATTTGTAAGAGGAAGAGGAGAAAAATTATCATTCATACCTAAACCAAATATAGAAAATATTTTATTAATTTATCCTAAATTAAATATAGAGAATAAAACATCAACTGTATTTAAAAATATAAAAACTTTCACAGATGGAAATATTCAAAATGAATTAGTTAAAAAGATAAAAAATAATAAAATTATTTTCTCTTCACAGTTTAATGGATTAGAAGAATCAGCTTTCAATAGTTTTGAAAATTTGAGAGATTTAAAAAATAAATTACTTTCATTGGGACTAACAAACATATCTATGAGTGGTGCTGGGCCTTCATTTTATTCAATATTATCTAAAACAGAAAGTATTATAATGAGAAAAAAAATTGAGGATAATACTAATACCAAATGTTTTAGTCTAGATTTATTATGAATATCTATAATATTGTTTTAGCTTTTATTTTGATGACTGTTAATTGGTTGATTTTCTCAACTTATTTTAATATTTATACAGTATTTAAAAAAGAAAATAATTATCCAGATACTAGAAAACTATTTTCAGTGAATATTATAGCTCTATTATTTTATTTTCTTATATATCTATTAGCTTCTCTATATTTTGAATTTAATAGCATTAAATCTTTTGATATTATTACGTTTTCTTTTTTACATTTCTTCATTTTTGCTTTGCTATTATTTTTTTCTATTTTTCTTTATTTGTTTGAAAAAATAAATATTTTACATCTAATCATAGTTGTATTTTTTTCAATTCTAATTATAAGTTTTATATATCCCTTTTTATTAGAAATTGCATTTGAGAAGTATGAATAAAAATTCAAAATTCATTATAAATACTGACGTTGATTTACAAAATACCTTAGATTCAGGACAATCTTTTGCTTGGGAAAAATTAGAACTTGATAATCAAGTTTGTTTTAAAGGTTATTATAAAAACAGTGAAATATTAGTTGAGCAAATAAATAATCAACTTATAATTAAAATCCTTAACAACACAAATTATAAAAATTTTATTAATGATTTTACAAATTATTTAGGTGATAAACCTTCAGATTTAAAAAATTATGAATTGTTATTGAATGATCCTATAATAAACCCTGTTATAAAAAAATATCCTGGGCTTAGAATATTAAAACAAGAACCTTGGGAATGTATTGTGGGTTTTATCACTTCTAGCTGCTCAAATTTACCAAGAATAAAATATCATATGAAATTGCTACGTGAAATAAATAATGGCATTTTCCCACTACCATATGAAATTGGATTTATGGGGGAAAAAAAATTAAGAGAATTAGGTTTTGGTTTTAGAGCTCCATATATTATAAATATGGCGGAAGCATTGATAAATGAATCTATATTTATAGAAGAATTAAAAATAAAAAGTTATGAATTTGCTTTAAATGAGTTAATTAAAATTAAAGGTATTGGTAGAAAAATTGCAGATTGTATTCTTGCTTATTCTTTTAATAAAACTGAATCATTTCCAGTAGACAGACATGTATTAAATGGTTTGATTAGGTGGTATGATTTTCCAAAAAAATCAAATCCGATAAAAGCTAGTGATTTAGCAAGAAAAATGTTTGGTGATATTTCTTCACATGCTCAACAATATATATTTCATAGACAAAGATTAGCTAGCAGAGCATCAAATTGGGGAGGGAGTCATAAAGAACTCGCTATAAACAGTGATATAAATTAGATATAAATTTATCTTCAACATCTATTTTATCTAAATCTATATCAACATTTAATGATAATTTTAATTTTATAGAAATTAGTTTATCCATCTCGTTTTTTTCAATTTTAGAAAAATTTAATGAGTTTAAAAATTCTTTTACAGACTTTTCATTATTATCTATCATTGCAAAAAATATTTTATAAACTAAGTTTAAGGTATTCCAATACTTTTGATCTATAAAAGAAATTCTCTCCATAAATCTAATAGGAAATATATTTTCTAAATTTTTATTATTCATAATATACTCTATAATTTTTTGTACTTTATTTTCTTGTAAAATTTTTAAAATTTCATTATTTTTTCTAAATTTAGAAATATTTTCAACTTCATTAATAGAATTATTTATATTCATTTTTGTAGATAAATCAAGATCAAAATCAAGCCGAGTTTTATATTTAATACACCTATAAATTCTTGTTGGATCATCAGAAAATGAATTTGAATTAATAGACTTGATTATTTTGTTATTTATATCTTCGATTCCTTTTAAAGGGTCAATTACATTGAAATTATTCTCCAAGATTTCAATAGCTAATGCATTAATAGTAAAATCTCTTCGATATAAATCTTCAATAATATTAGATTTATTCCATTTAGGTAATTCACCTGGATTTAAATATTTCTCAGTTCTACAATGAGCTATGTCTAGACTAAAATTTTCGGTTTGAATTTTATAATTTAAAAATCCATGTGATTTTTTAGGAGTAATTTTCAATTCATTAGCAATGGAAATAGCAAATTTATCAATATCTCCATCAATTGCAATGTCTAAATCATAATTATCTTCAAAATTGTTATTAAAAAAATCTCTAACAAATCCGCCAACTAAATAAATTTTTATTTGATTTGAGATTTTGTATTTCTTGCAGTAATCTATAATGAAATTGATAGAATTATTTTTAGTAAGAATATCTTTAAATAAGTTTTCTTGTTTTTTATTCAAGTTTTTAATATTTTTATTTTATATTTTATATATTTTATAGCTTAAGGATGACATAAATGAAAAATAATAGTGATAATATAAACGTATATTTTGATTACACTTGCCCATGGGTAAGGCAAGCAGGTTATTGGTTAATGGCTATTGAAAAACAATCTTTAGTAAGTATTAATTGGAAACCTTATCTTTTAGAACAACAAAATTCTGAATTTGATGATGATTGGAAAGCTTGGGATCAAGACTTAGATCATTATGTAAGTAGGGGTATTTGGCCTCATTTAGGTGGTATTGCTGCTAGAAAAATATCTATAGATGCAGGGTATAAATATATGGAAGCTATTTTTGAAGAGAAACATGTCAAAAGAAATGATATTCGATCTAAAGAATATATTATTGAAATAGCAGAAAAAATAGATATTTATTCAAATGAATTTCAAAATGACATGTATTCGTCAGATTCTTTAGACCTAGTAGCCAAATCTCATGAGGAAGCCGCTTCTAAGGGGATTTTTGGTACACCAACTATAGAATTTGATGATGACAACTCTGTTTTTCTTAAAACTTTCACCCCACCAAAAGAAGATTATTCAAAATTTTATGAAAGTCTAAAAAATATTACATTTAATAATACTTATTTTGGTGAATTAAAAAAACCTCAACCACCTTGGCCTAAACAACATAGTTTATGATTGAACACTTAATTGATAAATTTTTTAAAATAGATGAACATAAATTTAAAATTGTATTTACACATAGTTCATTTATTAATGAAAATTCAAATAAAGATTTAGAATCTAATGAAAGATTAGAATATTTAGGTGATTCAGTAATAAGTTATATCATCAGTAATTATTTATATGAAAATTACTCTAATCTTTCAGAAGGAGATCTTTCTAAAATTAGATCAGAAATTATTAATCAAAATTCTTTAGCTGAAATAGCTACAAATCTAAATTTAGGAGACCACCTAATTTTAGGTAAAGGCGAAGAAAATAATAAAGGTAGGTTGAAGAAATCTAATTTATGTAATTTATTTGAAGCCTTACTTGGATATTTTTCATTAAATATTGGTATAGAAGAAACTTCAAAATTATTATTAGATTTAGTTACAGATAAAATTACTTATTTAATTAATGAGAAAGCTTATTTTGATCCAAAATCTAAATTACAAGAAAAATTACAAGAAGAAAATATATCATTACCTATATATAAATCAGAGCAATTAGAAAATGGTAAGTTTAAAATTAATTTATTTATTAATAATATTTTATATGCCACTGGTACTGGGAATAGAAAAATTGATGCAGAGAAACAAGCAGCAAAAATTGCACTAAATAAATTTTAATTAAATCATATGATTTTTTATTATATTTTAACTCCACTGCTTCTAACACTTTCTTTATATTTCCCTGGTTATGTATTTAATGATATTTTTCTAGAAAAAAAATATTTTAAATTAAATAAAATTATATTAGGATTTCTTTTATTAATATTATTTGGAACATTTATATCAATATTTTCTTTTAGTTTCATAGATAATCAAAAAACTTGGATAGTTAGTTATTTTCTAATTACAATAATTAGTTTTATTTATCTATTAAAAAACAAAAATATTAAAGATTCTATTTATTCTTTATTCTGCATAGAAACGCTTATATTTATGTTTATATTTATATTAATAGTAACTATAAGATTTTTAAATCCAGATATTTTGAACACTGAAAAAATCATGGAATTTATGATTCTTACTTCAGTTATTGAAGGAGATAGTTTCACCCCTAAAGATCTTTGGTTTCATAATAGTAATATCTCATACTATAGTTATGGTTATTTTATATTTTCTTCAATTCCAAATATTTTATATATTAAAAGTGAATATGC
Organism: Dehalococcoidales bacterium; assembly: GCA_009937255.1. Lineage (GTDB taxonomy): Bacteria > Chloroflexota > Dehalococcoidia > Lucifugimonadales > Lucifugimonadaceae > TMED-70. The sequence goes on along the minus strand of JAACCT010000007.1, from coordinate 960 downwards.
ATTTAATCTAATTTTACCAATTGTAATATCAATGTCATATTTATCTATAAATAATTTACTTTTGGTTATTGATCCTAATTTAAAAAGAACTAAATTTTTACTAATTTCTTTTTTTTGCTTTATATTTGTATTCTTTTTTGCTCCATTAGCTTCAGTCGTAGAATTCATAAACCATTTAGGTTTTGGAAGTCAGGATTTTTACAAATTTATTTCTATTGATGGTATTAATCCAATAAATGGGATTAAAATTTTATGGCCTGATGATAATTGGTGGTGGTTTTCTATCTCAAGGATTATTGGCTATAAAAATGAAACATTAGGGTTATCAGATTACACAATTAATGAATTTCCAGCCTTTTCTATTATATTAGGTGATATTCATCCTCATGTATTAGCTATACCTTTTTTAATTATTAGTTTTACTCTAATTTTTAAATTATTCAAGGATCTAAAATTTAATAATTATAATTTATTTTTAATGAATGTTTTTATATTAATAACAATACTAATTAATCCTTGGTATTTAGTTCCATTATTCTGGTTTTTAATTTTAAATATTATTTTTTTATACGTAAAATCAACTGACTTTAATATAAAAGAATTTGCAAAGTTATTCTTTCCAACTTTATTGATTCTATTAGTAACCATAATTTTTATAAATCCTTCAAATCAATTGCAGTTCCCCTTTATAAAATTTACTAATATTTCAAGTAAATTTCATCATTTAATATTGTATTGGGGACTTTCAATAATACCTATAAATATATTTTTATTTAGAAAATTTTTCTTAGATTCTAATAAAAAACAATATTTAAAAATTTTCATATCATTAGTTATTTTTTTTATATTTATAACACTAGTTTCAAATAAAATATTTATAGATTTTAGTTTTTTTATAAATTATATTTTAGGGTTATTATTATATTGTTTTACTTTATCATCTACAATTGTTTTGATTTT